>JAJTBQ010000305.1 GCA_021286835.1 Thiomonas sp. | reverse complement strand
GGGCGATGCGCCAGCACGATGCCGCCTTGCGCGGCCCAGGCCTTGGACACGACCGGCGTGACCACTCCGACCGCCGCCACATGCATGTCGCGCATCAGCCCGACCACCGCGTTCTGCGTCTGTACCCTGGCAATGTGCTGGGGGATCGCCCCGTGCTCACGCCAGATTTTTTGCGCGATGAGATCGACGAGACTGCCCTCTTTCGGCGCGAGCATGACCGCAGAAGGAGACTGCCAGACCTGATCGGGCGTCACGCAGGTTTGCGCGGGGTGGGTTCCCATATCGAGGATGCTCAGGGAGTTGCCGCCAAGAAGCACCTTGCCCGGCTGGCCGGGGCAGGACGGGGCGATCAGATCGGTGCCGAAGTGAATCGTGTCCTCGCCCACGGCGACCAGATGCCATCCCTTGCCCAGCAAAGCGGCGGTAAGGTTGGGCGGCTTGACGAAGGCATAACGGAAGGAGAGGGCCTCGTTCCCGCCCGCCTGCTGGGCTTTGGCGAGGTTGAAGCCGCCTTCCCAGATGATCTTGCGATGAACGGCATTGCCGAGCAGGGAAGCGAGCGCTTGTGCGGCAACGTACTGGTCTTGCTGGTTGCCCACGGCTAGACCGAAATTCAGTCCCAGGAGCGCATTCGGCTGCGCGGGCGCCGTTGCGCTCTTGTCGGTGGCAGCGTGTGCGGCGAAAGGCAGAATCAAGCTGGCCAGAAGACAGGCAAGCAAGCCCCTGGCAAGGGCGATGCGGCGCCATGGCCTATCAGCGCATCGGGGTTTGAAGTCCAACATGAATGTGTCCCAGGAAGTGAGTATCGAGTATCGGAAGATGGAGTGTCATGCTCCGCGCCTTCAATTTACATTTGACCCCAAAGCCTGCCGAGCGGGTTTTCCTCAGGCGAGACAAAGTGTGAAATCTGTGTCGATCAGCAAACCTGAAGAACCAATCTGCCACGGCGGGCTCCCTTTTTTGCATGATTCAAATATTCAGGAGAGCAGCTTGAATCGTCTGTCATGGGCAGGCCTGGCATTGACGCTGGCCCTGGCGGGCTGTGCCCCGCAAGAGCAGCAGCAGAAATGGGCGATGGACTACATCGGGCCGAAGATCATGCAGCCGCTGCAATTCACGAACATCACGTCGAGCAGCGGCCAGCCCGAATCGTCGAAAGACTTTCTCGGCAAGGTAGTGGTTCTCTATTTCGGCTACACGCACTGCCCGGATGTCTGCCCGACCACCATGGCGCATCTGGCCCGTGCCGAGCAGTTGCTGGGAGCGCAAGGCAAGGACGTGCAGGTGATTTTCGTCACCGTCGATCCCAAGCGCGACACCCCCAAGGTCCTCGACGCCTATGTGCATGCCTTCATGTCCAGCGCCATCGGGCTCAGCGGCACGGTGGCGCAGACCAAGGCCTTAGCCGATCGCTATCACGTCAACTATTCCTATGGCAAGCCCGACGCCCATGGCAACTATGTGGTCAATCACAGCGCCGCGATCTATATATTCGGACCGCATGGCAAGGGCCGTCTGATCGGCACCGAACTCACGCCGCCCGAGGGTATCGCCCACGACGTGCGCCAGCTTCTGAGCGACGCCCACCAGAGCTGGTGGCAGAGACTGGTTTGAAGCGGCTGACGACAGGGCGTGGTCAGCCGCGTGTAAACCCCTTGACCTGCAAGGGGCGGTGCGTGTCGTTCACCACCATCACGCGCTGTCCCGGCGACAGGTCCGTGAGGGGCAGAGACTGGTGATTCAGACCCGTGAAATGCAGTACGTTGATGGCCACGAGCGGCAGCCGCGGCGCGCTGGCGGCATGCACGGTGAGCGCCGCCGTGGCCAGGGTCGTGACGGCTCCCGCCAGAAGGGCTTTGAACAAGGTGGGTCGGGACATGATGACTCCACGAGCGGTGTGAAAGCGCTTTGGACTGGGACGATGGCGATAGGTTGCGCGTTGTCTCGTAAAGAGTTGTGACACCCCAGACCCTCCGGGACACGGCACAATCCACGTTTGTTTGAAGCGACCGACGTTTTCTGCGAAACCCATCATGACGCTGCCCTCTCTCCTGTCCCGGCCCCGCCGTCTCGTTCTTCTGAGCGCGCTGGCCCTGTCTCTGGCCGCCTGCGGACATCACGATCAGACCTGGCAGCTCAACAACATCACCGGAGTGATGCCCAATCTGGACTTTAAGCTGACCAACGATCTGGGCGAGAAAGTGACGGCGGAGAACTACAAAGGCAAGATCGTTTTGCTCTATTTCGGCTACACCCACTGCCCGGACGTCTGCCCGACCACCATGCAGCTGATGTCCAACGTCGTGCAGCAGCTCGGCCCCGAAGGCAAGGATGTGCGCATTCTGTTCGTCAGCGTGGACCCCAAGCGCGACAGCAACACGATTCTCAAGGCTTACACCCAGGCCTTCAGCCCGAACGCAATCGGCCTGACCGGCAGCATGAAGCAGATCGACGCCATCACCCGGCGCTATCGTGTGGCGTTCAGCTACGGCAAGCCCGATGCGCAGGGCAACTATGTGGTCGATCACAGCGCCGGCGTGTATATCTTCGGCCCCAACGGACGCATCCGTCTGCTGGCCTC
>JAJTBQ010000304.1 GCA_021286835.1 Thiomonas sp. | reverse complement strand
CGAGCCACTGCGATAGCTCTGCCCAGACCTGGACCGCATCGGCCGCCTGACGTGCAGCCCCTGCATCGAGCGCGCCTTGCGCGGCTGCGGCAAAGTTGAATTGCGAAGGCCCCAGCACCACCGGGCACCCGCAGGCACAGGCCTCGATCAGGTTCTGCCCACCCAGTGGTAGCAGACTGCCGCCGATGAAAGCCGCGTCGGACATGGCGTAATAAGCCGCCATCTCACCCAGCGAATCGCCCAGCCACACCGCCGTATCGGCCGTCGGCGCACCAACGCTGCGACGCCGCACCGTCCAGCCCTTTTCGGCCAGCATCTGAGCCACGGCGTCGAAACGTTGCGGATGGCGCGGCACCCAGACCAGCAGCGCCTTTCGCGCCAAAGCCGCGGGTAGCGCGCGCAGCAGCCAATCTTCCTCACATTGCCCGTCCTGCTCTCGGGTGGAGGCCAGCAAAAGCACCGGGCGCGCCGCGGCGGCCTTCCATTCGGCACCGAGTTGCAACAGGCTGGGCTGCGGGTGCATGTCGAACTTCAGATTGCCCAGCGCCTGGGCCTGTGCCGCCCCCAGCGCCAGAATGCGCTGCGCATCTTCCGCGGTCTGCGCGGCGGCGCTGAGTCCGCCCCAGGCCAGCTTCGCCAGCGCGGGCCAGCGCTGCCAGCGGCGCGCACTGCGCGCACTCAGCCGCGCGTTCGCCAGCAGCACCGGCACCCGCGCGCGGCGGCATTGCTCGGCCAGGTTGGGCCACACCTCGGTCTCCATCAGCACCGCCGCGCATGGCGTGTACCGGCGCAGAAACCGGCGCATCGGCCCGGGCATGTCGTAGGGCAGCCAGACTTGCACATCCCCCGGCTGGAGCAGATCGGCTCCGGCCGCGCGGCCCGTGGCCGTCATGTGCGTGAGCAGCAGCCGCATGCGTGGCATGCGCTCGCGCAAGGCGGCGATCAGCGGCGCCGCCGCGCGCGTCTCGCCCAGCGACACGGCATGCACCCAGACGCGCGGCCCGTCGTCTGGCCCTGCTTGAGTCGGCACGCCGGCATACCAGCCCAGACGCTGCGCCCAATGTTGGCGATAAAGCGGCTCGGCCCTCCCCCGCCACCCCAGGCGCAGCAGCGCGAAAGGCAGGATCAGCCGCCAGAGCGTGGTGTACAGAAGCAGCGAAAAATTCATGCGTGGCGCATCAGTGCGGTCAAGGCGTCGATCACTTCCGAGGCCGCTGGAGGGCGTCCGATGTCGCCAAGATTGCGATGCTTCCCTTCGGCGTGAATGCCCACATGAACTGGCGAAGTCGCCACGTAGATGCCCACACAGGGCGTGCCCACCGCCGCAGCCAGAAACAGCAGCCCGGTATCCACGCCGACAACGGCGTCAGCCCCCGCCAGAATGGGCATCCATTGCGCCAGGCTCCAGGCTTCGGGCTGAATCACCAGGCGCGGCCGCGCTGCAGGGGCGGCGCAGCCAGCCAGCCGTTGGGCCGCCTGTCGTTCGGCCGGGCTTCCCCAGGCCAGAAGCACCGTTCTGGACGTGGCCGCAAGGACTTGGACCACCTCGATCCATCGCGCTTCGTCCCAGCGCTTTTCGGGGCGCGCCGTTGCCGTGAGCACCACCACATACGGAGCGCCGATCTGCATTTTGAGCGCCGACGTCGCCTCGGCCCGCAGGCCATACGACGGCATTCCCTGCGGCACATAGCCCAGCACCGCCGCAGCAAGCCGACGATAACGCTGCACCGCCGCAACGGTTCGAATGGGCTCACCAGGATATCGATGGCGATAAAAGAGCGCGGCGGCGGATTCACGCGCCGCCTTCGCATTCCAGCCCGAGAGCGGTCCTCTCGCCAGGCGCGCGACCCACGCTGTTTTCAGCAGGCCCTGCAGATCGATCACGGCCTCATAGCTGTCGCGGCGCAAATCCTGTACGAACGCGCGCCACGCCTGCCGGGTTTCGGCACGCCAGAACGATTTGCGCCAGCGCCGCAGTGCCAGCGGGATCACCCGCCTCACCCCCGGATGCGCTCGCACGATGTCGGCGTAGGTCTCCTCGACCAGCCAGTCGATCTGCGCCCCGGGATGGGCGTTCAGGATGTCGTGCACCACCGGCAGGGCATGAACCACGTCGCCCATCGAGCTGGTCTTGACGATCAGGACGCGCAAGATGCGAGGGGCCCGCTCAGAACGGCAGCTTCAGCGCCGGGTCCAGCGCCAGCAGGGCCGCGCGGAACTCGGCCTGCACCCGCGCCAGCGCCGCAGCATCGACGCCCTCGAAACGCAGCACGATACAGGGCGTGGTGTTGGAGGGTCGCGCCAGGCCGAAGCCGTCGGCATAGTCGGCGCGCACGCCGTCGATCGTGCTGATCTGCGACGCGCCGGGGAACCGGCCTTCGCGCTGCAGACGTTCGCACAAGAGGAAGTTGATGCCCTCGGGCGTGTCGAGCTTGAGCTCGGGCGTGGACACCGAGTCGGGCAGCCCCTCGAGCACGGCGCCCGGATCACTGACGCGCGAGAGGATTTCGAGCAGCCGCGCGGCGCCATACTGGGCGTCGTCGAAGCCGTACCAGCGATCCTTGAAAAAGATGTGACCGCTCATCTCGC
>JAJTBQ010000303.1 GCA_021286835.1 Thiomonas sp. | reverse complement strand
CGCTGGGCGGCGGCAAGATCGCTGGGATCAGCGGCATTTTCGGCGGCGCCATCAACGAGGCCATGCAGGGCAAGCCGCCAACCGCCTGGCGACTGTGGTTTCTGGGCGGTTTGATCGCCGCCTCGTTCATCTGGGTGATGTTTCACCCCATACCGGGCGCGCACTATGGGGATTCCTGGCCCGTGATCGCGATCGGCGGATTGATCGTCGGCTTCGGCACCCGCCTGGGTTCGGGCTGCGCCAGCGGCCACGGGGTCTGTGGACTCTCGCGGTTCTCTCCGCGCTCGATGGCCGCTGTGGGCACCTTCATCGGCATGGGCATGGCGACCACCTACGTCATGCGTCACCTTCTGGGAGGTGCCTGAGCCATGAAAATCCTCGCATTCGTCAGCGGCGTCGTGTTCGGCGTCGGCCTGCTCGTCTCGGGCATGACCGACCCGGCCAAAGTCATCGCCTTTCTCGACATTGCCGGCCCCTGGGACCCCAGTCTGATCCTGGTGATGATCACGGCCGTCCTGGTCGCCCTGGTGCCGATGCAAATGGCGCAGCGGCGCACCCGGTCCTTCATGGGCGAGAAGATCGCCTTTCCCTCCACGCGCGGCATCAATGGCAAGCTGATCGCAGGCAGCGCGATCTTTGGCATCGGCTGGGGCATGACCGGCTTGTGCCCCGGGCCATCGCTGGCCTCGCTGGCAGCCTCCACTTGGCAGGAATGGTTGTTTTTCGGCAGTATGTTTGCGGGCATGATCGGCTTCGAACTGTGGCAGCGCCTCGGCAAACCGGCGACCGCCGCGACGACATCGGGCCTGGTCAAAACGCCCGCCCCGAGCAAGCCCTGAGTGAATTCGACCAAGCACTGGCATCCGAGCGTCGGATGCCGGTGTTTTTTTCGGGCTCATGCGAGACGAAGTGCGGCTTTGACCTGATGCAGACTGCGCCATCCAGCGCCAGTTAAAATTGGGTGCTTTTACAGAACTGATTCCGCACATGACTTTCGTCGTAACTGAGAACTGCATTCGCTGCAAATACACCGACTGTGTCGACGTCTGCCCGGTGGACTGTTTCCGCGAAGGTCCCAATTTCCTCGCCATCGATCCGGACGAATGCATTGATTGCGCCGTGTGCGTGCCCGAGTGCCCGGCCAATGCCATCTACGCCGAGGAAGATGTGCCCGGCGATCAACAAGCCTTCATCAAGCTCAATGCCGAGTTGTCACGGCAGTGGCCCAGCATCACCAAGCGCCGGGCCGCTCCCGATGACGCGGACGAGTGGAAGGACCAGCCGAACAAACTGCAGTACCTGCAGCGCTGAAACGCGCATCCGCGCCGCCACTGAAGGCGGCCTCTCACCTCATCCACCCAACATCGCATGGACATGTCCAACGCCTCCACCGCCGTGTCGGCCGCATCCGTCGCTGCCGACATCATTGAAACCGACGCCGTCATCATCGGCGCCGGACCGGTCGGACTGTTCCAGGTCTTCGAACTCGGACTGCTTGAGATCAAGGCCCACGTCATCGATACGCTGGCCCATCCCGGTGGGCAATGCGTCGAGCTCTACCCGGACAAGCCGATCTACGACATTCCGGCAGTCCCGGTCTGCACCGGACAGGAGTTGACCGACAACCTGCTCAAGCAAATCGAGCCGTTCGGCGCCACCTTCCACCTCGGACAGGAAGTCACCACGCTGGAGCCCCAGCCCGATGGTCGCTTTTTGGTCGAGACGACCAAATCCACACGTCTTCTCACCAAGACAGTCTTCATCGCCGCCGGGGTGGGCTCCTTCCAGCCTCGCACCTTGAAAGTGGACGGTCTGGACAAGTTCGAAGGCAGCCAACTGTTCTACCGGGTACGCAACCCGGCCCAGTTCGCCGACAAGAACCTCGTCATCGTCGGCGGGGGCGATTCCGCGCTCGACTGGGCCCTGCACTTCGTGCAGTCCGCAGAGAACAAGCCCGAGAGCGTGACCCTGATCCACCGTCGCGATGGCTTTCGCGCCGCCCCCGCATCTGTAGCGCAGATGCATGCCCTATGCGAGCAGCACGAAATGCAGTTCCTCGTCGGTCAGGTCACCGGCTACGAGGAAAACGCCGATGGCCAATTGCACATGATCAAGGTCACCGGCAACGATGGCATCACACGCCGCCTGCCCCTGGACCTGTTGCTGGTCTTCTTTGGCCTTTCCCCCAAACTCGGGCCGATCGCCGAATGGGGACTGGACATCGAGCGCAAGCAGCTCGTGGTGGATACCGAGAAGTTCCAGACCAGCATTCCTGGCATTTTTGCGGTGGGCGACATCAACACCTACCCGGGCAAGAAGAAACTCATTCTTTCCGGCTTTCACGAGGCCGCGCTGGCTGCTTTCGGCGCGGCCCCTTTCATTTTCCCGGAGAAGAAGATCCACCTCCAGTACACCACCACCAGCCCCAAGTTGCACAAAGTGCTGGGCGTGGAAACACCCGTGTTTGACTGAGTGCCCTCTTAACAAACGCAATTGTTTGTTGACGACCGAACGAACCGCCCATATACTTATCGGCTTTGCTGTTCCTCGATAGCTCAGTCGGTAGAGCGCCGGACTGTTAATCCGTAGGTCCCTGG
>JAJTBQ010000302.1 GCA_021286835.1 Thiomonas sp. | reverse complement strand
CCAGAGCCAGAGCCAGAGCCAGAGCCAGAGCCAGAGCCAGAGCCAGAGCCAGAGCTTGCGCCGCAAGACGCGGGGCCTGAGGCAGAACCTGCCGACGAATCACCAGGCCAGACCCTCGCCACGCCTGTGGTGCCTCGCGAAGCACCCGGCGAACCGATCACGGATGAGCAAGAGGGCGGCCAGATCGTGGCCGTGCAGACGGCCACAGTCGGCCCCTGGGTTGTGGCCGTTCCCGTGTCTTCGGCGCCGCGGGCGCTGGCGCCGGGCACGCCGCAGTGGCGCGGCCCCGGCGGAACCTTGCTGGTACTGCACGACGACGAGGCCCTGCCAGCGCTCGATCTTGCCGTGTGCTGGAACCGGCGAGACGTCGCGCCCTCAGACCGCGGTGCGGCTTTGCTGCTGCACCCGCCTTCGGGTGAGCCGCCCTTTGCCGTGCGGGTCGATGGCATCGGCCAGGAGAGGGAGCTGCGCTTCTGGCCCGTGCCCCCCGCCATGCAGACGGCGTGCGGTGTGCAGGCCGCGGCCTGGCAGGGCGCGCCCTGGGCGCTTGACGCCGGGCAGCCCGTGCTGCTCATCTATCTTCCCTGGTTCAGCCGGCACTTGCGCTCGGGGGTGGGCCCATGACAGCGCCGGGCCGCTTCCCGGAATGCATCCCGATGCGCGCCGCGCGGAGGGCCATGCCATGAGCCAAGGCACGTCCTGGCTGACGTTTCATGTGGGCGGCCAGGTGCACGCGCTGGAGGCGGCACCCGTGCGTCAGATCGTGCGGTCGCCCAGGCTGCTCGCGCTGCCTCGGCCGGAGCGTCAGCCGCACTGCGCCGGCCTGATGGCGTGGCAGGGCCGTCCGCTGTTGGTGCTCGATCTCGGCGCCTGTCTGCTGCGGCGCTCCAGCCTTGCGGGCGGCGACGCGCGGTTTCTGGTGTGGAGCCAGGCGCAGCAGGCCGGCGTGTTGGCCGTGGACGGCGTGGACGGGCTTCTGCGCTTGAGCCCAGCCACGCTCACGAAGCACTGGGCCCCGGTCCAGCCGGGTCTGCCCGCGCCGTGGAATGCCATTCAGGGGCTTCTTCATGCCGCGGAGGGTGAGGGCGAGTGGCGCACTGAGTCGACGCTCGCCACGGCCGACCCCATCGCCGTGTTCGACGTCGTCGCCTTGTGGCAAGCCTGCTGGGCAGGCACGGGGGGCGCGCGATGAAGCGCACACCGCAACGCAGCCTGCTGTGGCTGAGCCTGCTGGCCCTGATCTGGGGTGCGGGTCTGGTCGCGCTCGTCTGGGTCGATACCGAACCGCCGCTGCTGCTGACCGCCTGGGCCGCGGGCGCGGCGCTGCTCGTGTTGCTGGCCTTCTACCTGGGGTTGCTGTTCCGCCTGGATGTGCTGCAGGTCCAGCAGATCCTGCGCGAACGGTCGCTCGACCCGGCATCGCCGTCTCGCGAGAACGCTCCCGTGTCGGCCCTTTGGCAGCCGCTGATCGACGCGGTATCGCCCATTCGCCCCTGCGCGGACGAGGCCAGGCGCGACAAGGCGCGTCTCGACGCGCTTGCGCTCGCGCTCGAGGCCGAGCGGGCGCAGGGTCTTGTCTGGCAGCGGCAGGCCGCGCAGGCCGAGGCCCGGTTCGCAGCGTTGCGCGGGCAGGTGCAGGACGCCGCGAAGGCCCTGTCATCCATCGAGTTCGCCTGGGGAGACAGACCGCCATGGCCGGATGCGCCGACCGCTCAGGGCGAGACCGAGGCGGCCAGCGCGGACGAAACGGACGAAGCGGGGCAGGCCTACCTTGTGCAGCTTCAGGCGCTGGCCTCGGCCGCTGACGAGGCGATGTCGGCCCTGGGCGCCCACGCCGCTGCGATGAGCGAACGTGAGGCCGCGATCCAGACCTACGTCGACGCCCGTGCCGCGCGAAGCGCGCAGGAGGCTCTTGAGCAGCACCGCGTCGCCGAACAACTCGCCCAGACCGCCGAGGCGCTGACCTTGCTGGGGCTGAACCTGCGATTGCAGCTCTCGCATCTTGCCGCCAGCCCCGCAGCCGACGGTTTGCTGCTCGAACAGACCGAGGCCGATCTGGACGCTTTGCTCGCGGCTCTGGGGCCCATGAACCCGCGCAGCGAGTCCGTGCAGGACGGGCAGCCCCCCGCATCGGCGCCATGGCCGACCGCGGAAGCGCCAGAGCGCCATGCCGCGCAAGCCCGGCTACTCAGGACGCTGCAGTCCTTCGCCCAGACGATCCAGGCGGCGAAGCACGACCGCGAACGCCAGCAGCGAACGCACGAGCAGCGGCGGCAGTGGCAGACGGCGGTTCGGCAGCAGACCGCGGACAAGGCGACGCTGCAGCCTGCCCTGAGGCAACTCCGCGAGGCGCTGACGCGGGCGGTCCAAGAGACGATTGATTGAGCGAACACGCCCCCCACGGCGATTCCGCCTTCGTTCGCGCGCCATCGCCAGAATCTCTGCAACATCGCCCTCAAGTTTCGTTACATCGTGACGTCAAGCGATTTGTGGACAAGGACGTCCGCGTCCGGCGTGCATGCCGGAACGATCAAGGCAAGGGAGCCGCACCATGGCCATTTCCGGCATCATCAACACCAACGTCAATTCGCTGAACTCGCTC
>JAJTBQ010000301.1 GCA_021286835.1 Thiomonas sp. | reverse complement strand
CGCAGGCGGCGGCCGCTTCCGGTGGCCGGAGGAATCTTGAGCGCGACGCGTCCGTCCGGCGTCGGCACCTGCACTTCCGCGCCCAGCGCCGCCTCCCAGGGGGCCAGCGGCAGATCGACAAACACGTCGCGCCCTTCCACGCGGTAAAGCCCGTGAGGATTGAAGCCAATCTCAAGATAGAGATCGCCGGCACCGCCGTCGCCGAGGCCCGGTGCGCCCTGGCCGCTCAGCCGAATGTGCTGCCCGGCACGCACGCCCTTGGGAATCTGCACCTGCAGCGTGCGCTCGCGCGTCACCACGTGGCCTTGCGCATCCACTTCGGGCATGCGCAAGGTGAGCGTGCGGCTGGCGCCACGATAGGCGTCTTCGAGATCGATGAGGATCTGCGCATGATGATCCTGCCCGCGCAGATGCACGCCCTGTGCCTGCTGCCGCCCGCCGGCCCGTCGCGCCCCTGCCCCGCTGCGCGCGAACAGCGCCTCGAAAAAATCGCTGAAATCGGCTTCGCTGTCAGGCATGCCGCCGCGCTGCTCAAAGCCCGTGCCCCAGTCCGGCGGCGGCTGAAAGTCCTGCCCGGCACGCCAGTTGCTGCCGAGCTGGTCGTAGGCGGCGCGCTTCTCGGGGTCTTTCAGCACCTCGTAAGCCTCGCCCAGGTCCTTGAACTTGGCCTCGGCTCCGGCCTCCTTGCTGACGTCCGGGTGATATTTGCGGGCGAGCTTGCGGTAGGCGCGCTTGATCTCATCTTGCGTTGCGCCGCGCTCCACGCCCATGATGTTGTAGTAATCCTTGTAATCCATCGTGCGATCCTGTGCGGAGGAATGATGCGTCAAATGGGGGCCGGGACCGGATTTTCAAAAACTGCGTTCGCCATCGTCGAGCCGCCATTCTCTGCCGAGCTGGCGCCTCTGGGCAACGCGCCGCCGCGGTCGCCTAGAATAAGGTCTGTGAATCCGCTGCGGCAGGCGATTTGACCTGCGATCCTCCTGGCGGAACTCAGCGCGGATTGCAGGCGTGCCGCACCCCATGATGATGCTGGCGCCCGATCTGCCTTCCGAGAGCATGCATTCATGCGCTCTCGAAACGGCAGGACCCGGCGCAATCCTCCGCTCTTTGCCGCCCTCAACATCGCACGGATGAATACCACCACACCCCCGAACGACGACACTGCGCTGCCCGAGCGCTTCTCCGACCTGGCACTGGACGCGCGCATCCTGCGCGCCGTCAGCGACATGGGCTACGAGAAACTCACGCCCATCCAGGCCAAGGCCATCCCCTTGCTGCTCGACGGCCGCGACATCATGGGCGCCGCGCAGACGGGCACGGGCAAGACGGCCGCTTTCTCCCTGCCCATCCTCCAGCAGCTCATGCCGCTGGCCTCGACCAGCGTGTCCCCTGCCCGCCACCCCGTGCGCGCGCTGATGCTGGCGCCCACGCGGGAGCTGGCCGATCAGGTCTACACCAACCTCAAGGCCTATGCCAAGCACACGCCCCTGCGTTGTGCCTGCGTGTTCGGCGGCATGGACATGAATCCGCAGAAGGCCGAATTGCGTACGGGCGTCGATCTGCTGGTGGCCACCCCCGGGCGCCTGCTCGATCACCTCGAAGCCAAGACCGTCAACCTGAGCCAGGTGCAGTTCGTCGTGCTCGACGAGGCTGACCGCATGCTCGACATCGGCTTCCTGCCGGACCTGCAGCGCATCCTCGGCTATCTGCCCAAGCAGCGCACCACCCTGCTGTTCTCAGCCACCTTCTCTCCGGAAATCAAGCGCCTGGCGCAGAGCTATCTGCAGAATCCGCTGCTGGTCGAAGTCGCCCGCCCCAACGCCACCGCGACCAATGTGGAACAGCGGGTCTATCAGGTGGACGAGGACGACAAGCGTGCGACCCTGGTGCAACTGCTGCGCGACAACCCGCTGCCGCAGGTCATCGTGTTCGTCAACAGCCGGCTCGGCGCGGGCCGCCTGACGCGTGCGCTGGAGCGCGACGGCATCAAGGCCTCGGCCATGCACGGCGACAAATCGCAGGCCGAACGGCTGACCACGCTGGAGGCCTTCAAGCGCGGCGAGATCCAGGCGCTGGTGGCCACCGACGTGGCCGCGCGCGGCCTCGACATCGCCGAGCTGCCCGGCGTGGTGAATTACGACGTGCCCTTCAATGCCGAAGACTATGTGCACCGCATCGGCCGCACGGGCCGCGCAGGCGCCTCCGGCCTGGCCATCACCCT
Organism: Thiomonas sp.; assembly: GCA_021286835.1. Lineage (GTDB taxonomy): Bacteria > Pseudomonadota > Gammaproteobacteria > Burkholderiales > Burkholderiaceae_C > Thiomonas. Next base: position 386 of record JAJTBQ010000301.1, on the reverse strand, counting down.
GGCCACGACGCGCGATGCACGCGCGCTGGCCGACATCGAAAAACTGATCAAGCGCCAGTTCGAGAAGCAGACGGTGTCGCTCGAGCGCGCCTCCCGCCCGCGCCGCGATGCGGACGAAACGCGGGAACGCCGAATGCCCCGCGAGCCGCGCGCCATGACCGCCGAGGGGCAGACGCCAGCGCCAGCCGCGCCTCGTGCCGCGCGATCTTCCCGACACGACCCCTGGTTCGACAAGCCCTACGAGGCTGACCCGAATGCCCAGCCCCCCTGGGACGCCACATCGCCCATGCCCGCCGCCAGCGGGGTGCGCTCGGCTTCGCCGAGCATTCGCCCCCGGCGCAAGATCGCCGCCCTGCTGGGCGGGCACGAGCCGAAGTAAGGGAACA
>JAJTBQ010000300.1 GCA_021286835.1 Thiomonas sp. | reverse complement strand
TGCTCTCGCCCCTGGCGGTCTTCATCATCAACGTGCCGGGCGTGTGGGGCGTGATTGCGCTATCGCTGTATGCCGCGGTGACCGTGAACCCCGGCTGGGCGCTCATTGCCGTGGATCTGGTCCTGGTCAACGCGTTCGTGCACATCGTGCATGCCCTGATCTTCAGGCGCTACAACCCCGGGCTCGCCACCGCGCTGGTGATCTTCCTGCCGCTGGGCGGCACCACGCTGTGGCTGATCGGGAAGACCGGCCAGGCCACCGCGCTGGAACAAGGGGTGAGCCTGCTGCTGGCCGTCACCATCCACGCCGCCATCCTGATCCACGTCCGCCGACGCCTGGGCGCCATGCAACAGGCTCGGGGCGATCGGCGCGGCTGAGGCGGAACGCCCCGGTTCGAAGGTCGCCGTCCTCAATGGGGGGTTCTGCCCTCGCTACGGCGTCGCACTCATGGCTTCGACTCTGAAGCCATGGTCGAGTCGAGCCACTGCGTCGCCGCCTGGGTCAGGATGGCATTCACGCCACCTTCGACGGTCACGGCGCGGTCGCGCAGGCGTTGCGCCAGATCGGCCGGCAGTTTGCAGGTCAGTTGCGCCAGCTTGGGCGCGGCGTCTTTGGGTTTGGCCTCGGTCTTCGCGGCCATGGCTTTGGCGCCCTGGCCGAAGCGCTGCGGGATGGTGCCCGACTTCAGCTTGCCGTCGAGCTTCTTGGCGAGGTGTTTTTCAAGGTCTGTCTTTTTCATGCTCATGGGGCGCCCCCGGTGGTCTGGACGCGCATTGTCCACCACCGCAGCCGAGGTACGCACTCAATGCAGCTTGATGCGCGGCTCGGTGGTGCGCGAGATCATGCGCGCCAGCGTGAGGAAGGCGGTCTTCCAGAAACCGTGCAGGGCGTGCAGATGCATGCGGTAGAGCAGCCAGTAGATGAAGCGGGCGAAATGCCCTTCGATGAACATGCTGCCCTTCGATAGACCGCCCATGAGATTGCCCACGGTGCTGTGCTCGCCCAACGACACCAGCGAGCCGAAGTCGCGGTAGCGAAAGGTCAGCAACGGCTTGCCCCGCAATTGCCGCGTGATCTGCCGGGCGATGAGGCTGGCCTGCTGGTGCGCGGCCTGGGCGCGCGGTGGCACGTTGCCGGCATGCCCTTCCCAGACGCAGGCGGCGCAGTCGCCCAGGGCGTAGATGGCGTCGTCGCGGCTGGTCTGCAGCGTGGGGCGCACCACGAGCTGGTTGACGCGGTTGGTCTCGAGTCCGTCGATGTCGCGCATGAAATCCGGGGCCTTGACGCCCGCCGCCCAGACCACCAGTTCGGCGGGCAGCTCTTCGCCGTCGGCGGTACGCACGCCGGTGGCGGTGACTTCGGTCACGCGCTTGCCGGTATGCATCTGCACGCCGAGCTTGGCGAGTTCGCCCGCGGCGGCGGCCGACAGCCGCTCGGGCAGCGCGGGCAGGATGCGCGGCGCGGCCTCGACCAGGCTAAGGCGCACGTCGCGTTCGGGGTCGATGCGGTCGAGGCCATAGGCGGCCAGCACCCGCGTGGCGTTGTGCAGCTCGGCCACCAGTTCCACCCCGGTCGCCCCGGCGCCGATGGCCACGACCTTGAGCTGCTCCGGCCGCAGCGGGCCGCTCTGGGTGTTGGCGGCGATGCAGGCGTTCACCAGGCGCCGGTGAAAGCGCCGGGCGTCTTCGGGCGTGTCGAGGGCAATGGCATGCTCGGCCGCGCCGGGCGTACCGAAGTCGTTGTTCTGACTGCCCACGGCGATCACCAGAACGTCGTAGCCGATGCGGCGGCGGGGCACGATCTCGCGCCCGCTTTCGTCGAGCGTCGGTGCGACCAGCACTTCGCGACGCTCGCGGTCGAGCCCGTCCATGGCGCCGAGCCGGTACTTGAAGTGGTGCCAGGTGGACTGGGCGAGGTAGTTCAGCTCGTTGTCGTCGATGCCCAGGGTGCCGGCCGCCGCCTGGTGCAGCAGCGGCTTCCAGAGATGACTGCGGCCCCGTTCGATCAAGGTGATGTCGGCCTGGCGCCGACGCCCCAGGGTGTCGCCCAGACGGGTCGCCAGCTCCAGCCCGCCGGCACCGCCTCCGACGATGACAATGCGAGGCAGCGGGGAATCGGTGGGCATCTGGGGCATGGCAATGGGTCGTCGGTGCAATGCCTTTATTGGAGAGCGACTTGCCGCTGGGCGCAAGCGGCGTCTCGCCTTAGGCGACGCTGAACAAGTTCTCGTGATGGCGCGCGCCTGGCCGCGGGAGGGGATGCAAGGCGCAAACCACAGCCCTAGGAGCCTGTCGGGCTTGAGTCGCGTGAAGCGAAAAAAGGGAGTGAGAGTGGCCTGTGGCTGCGGATTTGCCGCCCCATAGCCCAAGCTATGGGGCAAAAAGCCGCTGCCGCAGGACGCCGCACAGCCTTTTTGCAGCCCGCGATGCTCAAGTCCGACAGGCTCCTAGCTCAAGCTAGGGCGAGGATTTGCAACGCCGCAGACCGCCCGCGGACAGGATGCGCGACGCGCGAAGGACTTGTTCAGCGTTGCCCTAACATGCACGGCTACGCCGCCGCCCGCTGTTCGGGTGCCCGCGCGGCCTCAACCTGCAAGCCTCACGATGAACGAGAAGTATGACG
>JAJTBQ010000299.1 GCA_021286835.1 Thiomonas sp. | reverse complement strand
AGCGCGTCAAACGCCACGGCATCTTCGTTGTGCTCGCGCACGCGACCCGGATGGGTCAGGCTGATCATTTCATACTGCAAGGCCGCGTTCGGGCCCGATGGTTTGGCCATGTTCGCGCTCACAGAACGCCCCCTCGGGCTTCGCGCTGCAGCATGCGCGCGTGGGAACCGCGCTGCGCGCTCATGTGACCGACGCCTGTGGACGGCGGTAGATCCATTTCGCCACGGCCCAGACCACAATCGCCCCGATCAGCCCGGCGATCTTCTCGGCATAGGCGGCCCAGGGCAGCGCCTCGACCCAATCAGACACGGCAGGGTCGGTCACGAGCAGGCCACCCGCGATCCAGCCCAGCAGCATGGCACCCAGGACAATGATCACCGGGAATCGTTGCATCAGATGGATGACCAGTTGGCTGCCCCACACAATGATGGGCACGCTCAGCAACAGACCGAACACAACCAGCAACATGCTGTGCTGCTCGCCGGCGTTCTGGGCGGCGCCCGCGATGGCGATCACGTTGTCCAGACTCATGACGAAGTCGGCGATGATGACGGTCTTGACCGCAGCCCAGAGCCGGTCGGCCGCCTGCACATCACCATGGCCGTCGTCATCCTGCGGCGCAAGCAGCTTGACCCCGATCCAGAACAGCAGCAGCGCACCGACGATCTTGAGAAAAGGCAGCTTGAGCAGGGTCAGCGCGAAGAATATGAGCACCACGCGCAGACCGATAGCACCCGCGGTGCCCCAGAGAATGCCAAGCTTGCGTTGATGCGGAGGCAGTTTTCGCGTGGCCAATGCGATGACCACGGCATTGTCTCCGCCCAAAAGAATGTCGATCAGAACGATCTGACCGATGGCCGTCAGGAACTCGACGGTGAGATAGTGTTCCATGCCGATGGCTGCCCCGAAAGGTATCTATGCAGTCCCATCGGGACTTGACCCGCATCATACCTTTTGTAACCGGGAGCAGCCCCGGTGTCCGCGCCGATCAGCGCAGGACCTGTTGGAGCAGCTTGCCCATCTCCGAAGGGTTGCGAGTCACCTTGAAGCCACACTCCTCCATGATGGCGAGCTTGGCGTCGGCCGTGTCGGCTCCGCCGGAAATCAGCGCGCCGGCATGCCCCATGCGCTTGCCCGGTGGCGCCGTGACCCCCGCGATGAAGCCGACCACCGGCTTCTTCATATGGGCCTTGCACCAGCGCGCGGCCTCCGCCTCGTCGGAACCGCCGATCTCGCCGATCATGATGACGGCATCGGTGTCGGGATCGTCGTTGAAGGCGCGCATGATGTCGATGTGCTTGAGGCCGTTGATCGGGTCGCCGCCGATGCCCACCGCGCTGCTCTGGCCCAGCCCGAGTTCGGTGACCTGCGCCACCGCTTCATAAGTGAGCGTGCCCGACCGCGACACGATGCCGATGCGGCCCTTGCGGTGAATATGCCCGGGCATGATGCCGATCTTGATTTCATCGGGCGTGATCAGACCGGGGCAGTTCGGCCCGAGCAGCAGGGTCTTCTTGCCGCCTGCGGCCTCCTTGGCCTTCATGCGGTTGCGCACGACCAGCATGTCCTTCACGGGAATGCCCTCAGTAATGCAGATCGCCAGATCGAGATCGGCTTCCACCGCCTCCCAAATGGCCGCCGCCGCGCCAGCCGGGGGCACGTAGATGACCGAAACCGTGGCTCCCGTGGCCGCCTTGGCATCGGCCACGGTGCCGTGGATGGGGATACCCTCGAAATCCTCGCCAGCCTTCTTGGGGTTGACGCCGGCGACGAAGCAGTTCTTGCCGTTGGCATAGTCACGGCACATGCGTGTATGAAACTGGCCGGTCTTGCCGGTGATGCCCTGGGTGATGACCTTGGTGTCTTTATTGATCAGGATAGCCATGGTGTTCTCTTGTTATGTGAGGCGCGGCTCAGGCCTGCGCGGCATGGACGGCAGCCTGAGCGGCCTCGCCCATGGTGTTGGCGCTGATGATGGGCAGGCCGGAGTCGGCCAGCATCTTGCGGCCGATGTCCTCGTTGGTGCCCTTCATGCGCACCACCAGCGGCACGCTCAGCCCCACGGTGCGCGAGGCGGCGATCACGCCCTCGGCGATGGTGTCGCAACGCATGATGCCGCCGAAGATATTGACCAGGATCGCCTTGACGTGCGGGTTGTGCAGCATGATCTTGAACGCCTCGGTCACTTTCTCGGTGGTGGCGCCGCCGCCCACGTCCAGAAAGTTGGCGGGCGAGCCGCCGAACAGTTTGATGGTGTCCATCGTGGCCATGGCCAGCCCGGCGCCGTTGACCAGACAGCCGATATTGCCGTCGAGCTGGATATAGGCAAGGTCGAACTTGCTCGCTTCGATCTCGGCGGGATCTTCCTCATCGAGATCTCGCAGCGCCACGATCTCGGGGTGGCGGAACAAGGCGTTGTCGTCGATGTTGAACTTGGCATCGAGCGCTTTGATGTGGCCGTTGCCTTCGAGAATCAGCGGGTTGATCTCCACCAGCGAGGCATCGGCATCCATATAGCACTGGTAGAGTTTCTTGAACACCTCGACCGCCTGGGCCTGCGAGGCCAGCGGAATGCCGATGCCGGCGGCCAGTTCCAGGCCCTGAGCGTCCTGCAAGCCCGCAA
>JAJTBQ010000298.1 GCA_021286835.1 Thiomonas sp. | reverse complement strand
TTCATCGAGGGCAGACGCATATCGTCGGGCGACACGGCCCAGTCGATCTGATCGCCGATCCCGCAGGCGCCAAGCCAGGGCACCCAGATCGACCGCCCGGCCTCCGGCCAATGCAGCTGTGTGAGGCCGCGTTCGGGCGCGTGATGCAACACCTGGCCGGAAAAGCGGTTGCGCACGCCCAGAAGCGCCGCGGCGGCCGCCGACGCCGGATGGGCGAACACCTCGGCCGGCGGTCCCTGCTGAATGACGCGGCGGCCCGAGAGCAGGACCACCCAGTCGGACATGGCCGCCAGACTGGCGTCGTGCGTGGCCGCGAGCGCCGGCATGGCGAGTTCGTGCATGCGCGACACCAGCTCGGCCAGGACGTCGTCGCGCGTGCTGGCGTCCAGCGCCGACGTGGGCTCGTCGAGCAGCAGCACCTGGGGTTGGCGGGCCAGCGCCCGAGCCAGGGCCACGCGCTGCTGCTGTCCTCCCGAGAGTTGCGAAGGTCGCTGATCAATCTGGTGAGCCAGACCGACCGATTGCAGGAGTTCGGCTGCCGCCTGCCGCCGCGCGCCGAGCCGCCCTCCCCACGCATACGCCACGTTCTCCCAGGCGCGCAGGTGCGGGAACAGGGCGTAGCCTTGCGGCAGATAGCCGACAGGCCGTCGCTGCGGCGGCAGACTGCCGAACGGCGCGCCCTGGCTGGGAATCAGTCCGGCCAGCGCCTTCAGCACGGTGGACTTGCCTTCGCCGCTGGCGCCCAGCAGGGCCGTGAACCCGCGCACCTCGAACTCGACATCGAGCGAGATCGGCTGGCGCACCTGAAGGCTGACCTTCAGACTCACGGGACGGCCCTTCGCGCTGCGCGCTTCGGCATGATCGCTGGGGAGCGTCCCGGTGCGCTCATGGCTCGACGCCACCCTGTCCGCGCCGGGACATCGCACCCAGCAGCAAGGGCAGGGGCAGCCCGATGAGGAAGAACAGCCAAAGCAAGGGATAGACCGCGGGCAGGCCCGTGTCCTGCAGGTTGACCCAAAGTTTCACCGGAATGCCTTGCGGGTAATAGGCCACGATCAGCACGATGCCGAACTCGCCCAGGGCCCGCACCCACGCCAGCGCCACACCGGCGGCCAGGCCCAGGCCCGCGAGGGGCACGGTGATGCGCCAGAACGTGCGCCAGGGCGACTGCCCCAGCGTGAGCGAAATCTGTTCCAGCTCGCGCGGCACGCCTTCGAAAGCCGAGCGCGCCGCGACGATGTAATACGGTGCGCTGCCATAGATCTGAGCGAGCAGAAAGGCCCAGGGCGTGTTGGTCAGACTCAGGCCCAGGCGGCCCAGCGGCTCGCCCGCCCAGCTATACGGCCCGTAGCTCATCGACAGCAGCAGCCCCATGGCCAGCGGCGGCGTGAGCAGCGGCAGCAGCACCAGCAGTTCCACCAAAGCCTTGCCGCGAAAGGCATATCGCGCCAGCCACCAGGCCACCGGCGTGGCGAAAACCACCACGAGGCCCACGGCCAGCAAGGTGTAGCGCACCGACACCCAGACCGAGCCCAGATCGCCTTGCTGCAGATGCAAGGTGCGCCAAGGCGTGCTGACGAACAGCCCGACGAAGGGCAGGCTGAGAAAGAGCAGACCGGCCAGCCCGAAGCCTGCAACGATCCACGCGCGCCGCGCGCTCAAGGGGCCGGCCGGATGGGCGAATGGCGGCGCGGCGGCGGTGTCAAGCGGGGTCAGGCGCATGCCGCCATTGTCGCCGCAGCCGGCGGTTCAACCGCCGGGGTGCAGGTCGCCGCCCTTGGGTGCACTGTAGCCGTACTGCTTGAACAGCGCCTGCCCCTCGGCGCTGGTCATGAGCTTGACGAAGGCCGCGCCCGCCTCGGGATGGGGGGCGTTTTTCAGCACGGCGGCATAGAACACCAGCGGCTGGGTGGACAGGGTGTCGGTCTTGCCGTTGGGCAGGGTGAGATCGAAATGGGCCTGGCTGTACCAGTCCTTGATCATGCCGGGATCGCTGAGATTGATCTGCTCAGGCAGCTTGACGTAGGGCAGCTTGTGCGAGATCACCGCGCTCAGATAGCCCGATGTGGCGTCGAGCTGGCCCGACTCCAGGCGCGACAGCAGCGAGGGCTCGGTGAAGATCTGCCGAGGATTCTCGACCTTGCCCAGAATCTTGTCGGCCAGTTCCGGCTGCTTGTAATACCGCTGCGCCAGCAGCATGGTGAACACGATGTTGCGGCCTTGCGGATCGGTCTTGGGGTCGGTGCGGCCGAAGTTCAGCCCCGGCTTTTCCAGCACCTCGTACCACGGCATCTTGCCGGCGGAGGCGGCCTTGAAGTCGGCCGCAAACCTGCTCTTGTCGCTGTAGGCGATGACCATCTGCGTGCTGGCCACGGGCACGGCGGTGTCGATCAGACCGGCCTTTTGCAGCACCTCGATCGGCCCGGGCGTGATGGAGACGAACACATCGGGGTTGATCTGCTTGGCGGCGATCAGGTGAGCCAGGCCGAAGGCGCCCGCGCCCTGGCCCTGGTACTGCACATGGGCATTCTTGGCGATGGCCGGACCCAGCGCCTTGTCCATCAAGGCGCCCATGGAGCCCGCATAGGCCACCGCCAGCACAGGCTCGGCCGCGAAGGCCGGG
>JAJTBQ010000017.1 GCA_021286835.1 Thiomonas sp. | reverse complement strand
TCTACACCTTGCTGGCGACCTGGAAGCGCGGCCGCAGCCTGCTGCGCCGGCAGCTCGAGGAGCATGCGCTGAACCTGCAGGATTTCGTCGCCAGCCTGTCCACCTACCCGCCCACCCGGGTGGAGGGTACGGCCATCTACCTCACGCCCAACGCCACCACTGTGCCGCACGCCCTGCTGCACAACCTCAAACACAACAAGGTGCTGCACGAGCGCGTGATCTTCCTCTCGGCGCAAACGATGGACGTGCCGCATGTGAGCCCTGAGCAGGGCATCAAGCTCACGGCGATGGAGGAGGGCATCTATCTGCTGCACGTCGAACTCGGCTTTCAGGACGAGCCCGACATCCAGCGGCTGCTCAAGGAATGCGAGCGCCTCTACGGCATGGAGTTCCAGCTCATGGAAACCTCCTTCTTCCTGGCGCGGCAGACCATCATTCCGTCCAAGCTGCCGGGCATGGCGCTGTGGCGCGAGGTGCTGTTCTCGTGGATGAGCCGCAACGCGCAGGAAGCGTCGGACTACTTCCGCATTCCGCCCAACCGAGTGGTCGAGCTGGGCACGCAGGTGGAGATCTGATCCGCAGCGGTGAGGGCAGGCCCAACGCTGTGCGGTATTTCACGGCTTGGCCTTCGGCGTGATCCCGCCGCGGGTTGCCGCCCTTGTGCGGCGAAGGCTTCGTGTCGATGATGCGGGCATGGTTGATGCTTTGTTGTCGTGACCGCACCCCCGTAGCACGGGGCGCCATCAGGAGGACGCCATGCTTGCCGTAGCCGCCTACAAGACCGTGTTCGATGTCAATGACGTGGAGCGCAAGCTCCACAACATGGGCCCCGATGCCAATGAGCATCTGCGCGGCACCTACCAGCGCATGCTGGCCACCGGCGGAGATCGTCTGGCCATCAAGCCCCAGGACGCGCCCGAGATGTCGCAGCTCTGCGCCGAGCTGCCCAATTTCGGCGCCCCGCTGCGCGACATCCAGCGCAGTCTGGCGCTGTGCGCCGACAGCCGCGATCCGGTGGAAATCATGCCCATGCTGCTGCTGGGCGACCCCGGCATCGGCAAGACGCATTTCGCCCGTCGGGTTTCGGCGCTGCTCGGCACGACCTGCGCGGTGGCGCCGATGAATGCCCTCACCGCGGGGTGGATTCTGTCGGGTGCCTCATCGCAATGGAAGAATTCGCGTCCCGGCAAGGTCTTCGACACCCTGGTGGGCGGCGAATATGCCAACCCGGTGCTGGTGATCGACGAGATCGACAAGGCCGCGGGCCACGCCCAATACGATCCGCTGGGCGCGCTCTACAGTCTGCTCGAAGCCGACACCGCGCGTACTTTCACCGACGAGTTCGCCGAAGTGCCGATCGACTGCACCAGCGTGATCTGGATCGCCACCGCCAACGACGCCAGCGGCATTCCCGAGCCCATCCTGAACCGACTCAACGTCTACGACATCGCCGCGCCCGATGCCGAGGGCACGCGCAGGATCGCGGCCAACCTCTACCGCGAGATCCGCACCGGCCACGGCTGGGGCGCCCTCTTTCCCGATCAGCCCGACGACGAGGTGCTCGACGTGCTGCAGCAGTGCAAACCGCGCGAGCTGCGCCGGCTGCTGCTGGGCGCCTTCGGCGCGGCCAAGCTCGACGGACGCGCCGAGCTGGCCCCGCGGGACATCGACTTCGAACGGCTGCGCCACCCATCGCGCATCGGCTTCATGCACTAAGGCGACGCTGAACAAGTCCTTCGCGGGTACTGTTCAGCGTCGCCCCAAGTCTGTCCAGACGCTTCGTCAGTGCTGCATGCCCTTCATGTGGCCCATGTCCATGCCTTTCATGTCATCCGGGCCGGAGGCCGTGGGTTTGCGTACCTCGAACTCGGTGGTCACCGATTGACCGTCCGAGAACTTGAGCGTGACGGGCACCTTCTGGCCCGGCTCGATGCCGGGCTTGGGCTGCATCAGCATGATGTGATAGTCGCCCGGGGTGAAGGCCATGCTCTTATGCGGGGCGATGGGAATGGCGTCGACATGCACCATATTGGACATGCCGTTCTTGTTCACCGTCTGGTGCAGCATGACCATGCCGTATTTCGGGCTGGAGGCGCCGACGAGCTTGACCTCCTTGCCGGTATCGTTTGTGACCTTGGCATAGCCGCCGGCGGGCAGATTGGCCGGAAGCCAGCGGATCCAGGCGTCCGTGACCTGGATGCCCGCGGCGAATGCCGAGCCGAGCAGCCCCAGGCTGAGTGCGCCCGCGGCAAGACCCTGGGCGAGACGACGGCGGGAAAAAGCGTTGACAGACATGACGACTCCTTCAGATCAGAGGGGAAAACGAGGGGGAAAGAGGGAAACCGGCGCCCACGGCGCCAGCGGTGACCGCTTCCGGTGCGACACCGGGCAAGGATAGAGGCGCAGCGTCGGCCGCGGCGCGGCTGCCGAGCAACACCCCGCTCAGGCGCAGGTCGCGCAAAAGCGCCGTGCCGAAGTCGAGGTAGGCCGCGTCGGCCGCCGGGTCGTCGCGGTCGCCGCGCAGGGAGGCAAGCGCCTGCGCTCCCGTCAACTGGCCGGGGCGCAGGCACTCAATCAATTGTGCGGTCAAGGGGTTGATCTGCGCGCAGCGCACCTGATCGGCCCCGACGCGGTAGAGCGCCAGATCGGTGGGCTCGGCCGCGATGCGCTGCCTGGGCCGCAGGGTATGCACCGGCCAGTCGTAGTGCAGGAGCCGCAGCGCCGGGTTGCACACCGGCACGCCATGCAGCAGGTCGTCATCGGGGCGGCAGGCCGGGGCCTCGGTGTCGTCGGACATCAGCGTGCCGCGGGTCCATTCGAAATGGGCCAGCGCGCACAGGGCATCTGAGCGCCCCCCGGGTCGACTCGTCGACCCACCCCCCGTGGCGCTCAAGGCAACTTGGGGCGGTCCAGCGTCTCCTTGAGCGCGATCGGCCAGGGGCTGCGAAGGGCCCTGGAGAAAGGCGACGAACTCGCCGCCCAAGTCGCGGAAAAAAGGCGTCTGGCAGCCGTGTTCGGCGACGAACCGGCGCACCAGCTGCGACCAACTCCGCGCCGACAACAGACCCCGCAGACGCGGAAACGCGCCGAGCAGGGCCTCGTTCATATTGGCATGGACCAGCCGCGCGTAGAGATCGACCCGACGCGCCTTCATGCCCGCTGGACAAGGCCGGCCGCGCGGCCGGCGCAGCCGCGCGGCGAAAGCCGCCTGCGTGTCCTGCAAGGCCTCGGTCCGACCTGCGGTCATGGGGGCGGCGAGGGCGGAGGAGGGCTGAGGCGTGATGGGCGGCGCGACGTCGGCGGCGGGGCCGGCCCGGTCTTGCAGCGTGCCGATCCGCCGGACTTCCTGCATCAGCACGTCCAGCGGCGGCAGGTGGTTGTCGCGTTCGAGCAGGGTGGGGCGCACGCCGTGGTGGGCGTAAACCGTCTGCAGCAATTGCCACACCGGGTCGATGACGGCGGCGCCGTGGGTGTCGAGCAGCAGACCGTCGTCCATGCGGCGGTGCCCGGCGATGTGCAGGTAGGCGATGCGTTCGCCCGGCAGCGCCCGCAGTTGCGCGGCAGGGTCGCCGCCATGATTGCTGCAGTTCACATAGAGATTGTTCACATCCAGGTGCAGATCGCAGTCGGCCTCGGCCAGCACCGCCTGGATGAATTCGATCTCCGACAGCGGCGCGTTCGGGTGGGCGGCGTAGTAGGAGGCGTTTTCCACGGCGATGCGCTGCCCCAGAACATCCTGGGTCTGGCGGATGCGCGCGGCGACATGGCGCACCGCCTCCTCGGTGAAGGGCAGGGGCAGCAGCTCATAGAGTTGCCCCGAGGTGTCGGCACACCAGGCCAGATGCTCGGTGTAGAGGGCGATGCCGTGCAGGTCCATGAACTGCCGGATCTGCCGCAGCAAGGCCACGTTCAACGGCCCCGGGCCGCCCAGCGAGAGCGACAGCCCGTGACAGACGAAGGGCGCGCGTTCCGTCAGCGCGCGTAGCGCACGGCCGGATTCGCCGCCCACGCCGATCCAGTTCTCGGGGGCGAGCTCGAAAAAATCGAGCCCCTCGGGCAGCGCGGCGTGCAGCTGCGCCAGGAAGTCCTGGCGCAGCCCCAATCCAGCGCCTTGCGGGTGGCGCGGGGCCATCCCGCCGCAAGCGGGCGTGGCGGCCGACATGGCGACGGGCCTCAGCTGGCGTGCTTGGCCGGCTTGTCCGCCATGTCCTTGGCACCGCACTGCCCGGCCGGGGCCTTGCAGGTGTCGGAACCACATTTGCCCTGGGCCCGCATCTGCGGCGTGCAGTCGGGCAGGGCCTTGCCCTTGGCGTCATCGGCGCCGCAGCCAGCTTCTTTGGCGGCCGTCTTCAGCAGATGGCCGGGTGCCATTTCGGCAAAGGCAAAGGGATTGGTGGCGGCCTGCGCGGCAGAGCCCAGCGTGACCATCATGGCGGCGCCAACAGCGGCGGCCAGGGGAAGGGAACGAGACATGAAACAGCACTCCTGAAATCGAAAAGGGCACACGCTCGGAGAGGCTCCGGCGTGTCGACAAGCAAGGATCGATCAGGCGTGACGAGGTGGGGCGTGCGACCAGGGTCGCAGAAAGCGTTCCGGGCTGCGCGCGGTCCAGGCCAGCGCAGCGGACTGGACATGGCTCAGGCAGACCGGGGTCGATGCGGAGGTCTGGACGTGGGGCAACAAGCCCGTTGGGGCATGATCGCCGCCACAAGCCTGCGAAGGCAGCAGCAACAACACATAAGCCGGATGGATCGGCGCCGGGTTTGCGGCCCGGCCGACGCCCGCGCCCGCTGGCGTGGCCACCGGAGTGGCGCAATAGGGCAGCGACACCGCCTGCACCTGCGCCTGCTGCGCCCATGCCAGCGGTTGCAGCGCGAGGCAGGCCGCGACCAGCCAGATCAGGCTGGACAGGCGCTGCAGCAGTGCGAACGAGAATCGGGCAGGGGTCAACATAGGTTTTTGCGCATGTTACGCAGAACCGCCCTCGTCGTGCGGAAACAAAGTGTCACGCCCGCTCGGGCAGCGCTTGGCTCTACCATCACGGCATGCAGAATCCCACTCCCCCCGAACCCAGGCCTTACACCCGCGCGGCGCAGCTTCCGGCCTTGCTGCAACAGCGCATCGTCATCCTCGATGGCGCCATGGGCACCATGATCCAGCGCTTCAAGCTCAGCGAGGCGCAGTACCGTGGCGAGCGTTTCAAGGACTGGCCGCGCGACGTCAAGGGCAATAACGAGCTGCTCAGCCTGACCCAGCCGCAGATCATCCGCGACATTCACGAGGGCTATCTGGCCGCGGGCGCCGACCTCGTCGAGACCAATACTTTCGGCGCGACCACCGTGGCGCAGGACGACTACGGCATGGCCGAGCTGGTGGACGAGATGAACGAAGCCTCGGCGCGCCTGGCGCGCGCGGCCTGCGACAAATTCAGCACCCCGGACAAGCCGCGCTTCGTCGCGGGCGCCCTCGGCCCCACGCCCAAGACGGCGAGCATCAGCCCGGACGTGAACGATCCCGGCGCGCGCAACGTCGACTTCGAGACCCTGCGCGCCGCCTACGCGCAGCAGACGCGGGCGCTGATGCGCGGCGGCGCCGACGTCATTCTGGTGGAAACCATTTTCGACACCCTCAACGCCAAGGCCGCGCTGTTCGCCATCGACGAAGTGTTCGAGGCCACCGGCGAGCGTCTGCCCATCATCATCAGCGGCACCGTCACCGACGCTTCGGGGCGCATCCTCTCCGGCCAGACGGTCACGGCGTTCTGGTCCAGCGTGCGCCACGCCCAGCCCCTGGCGGTGGGACTGAACTGCGCGCTCGGGGCCACGCTCATGCGGCCCTACCTGCAGGAGCTGGCCAAGGCTGCGCCCGACACCTTCATCAGCTGCTATCCCAACGCCGGACTGCCCAATCCGATGAGCGACACCGGCTTCGACGAAACCCCCGAAGTCACCTCGCGCCTGCTGCACGAATTCGCCGCCGAGGGCCTGGTGAACATCGTGGGCGGCTGCTGCGGCACCACGCCCGACCACATCGCCGCCATCCAGGCGGCGGTGAAGAGCGAAGCGCCGCGGGCGCGTCACCGCGCCGGGTTCTACGCCGACGCGGCCTGATTCACCTTGTCCATGGCGGGCTTTGCCCGGCGTGCCCCGTCCGCCGCGGAGGACGGGGCAAAATCGCGCATTCGCCCCATCCTTGCAGGAGACCCAAGATGCAACTGCCCGATATCCGCGTCGGAGACCGCTGGGTGTTCGTCACACGCTCGCAGGAAGAAGCCGAGCGCGGCGAACCCGGATTGATCCTGGCCAACCACGTCACCCAGATCGGCCCCGACGGGGAAGTGCACATCGAGGTGCAGCGCACCAACAAGCCCGATGCCCCCGTGCTGAAAAACGTCTATTCGAAGCAGTTCGACCTGCTGTCGCGCGAAATCGTGCCGGGTGAGGCCATCGAATACAAACCGGCGTTCCCCCAGTTCGACTTTCCGTTGAGCGTGGGCAAGAACTGGAAGGACACCATCACCCAGAGCCAGCCCGAATGGGAGCTGCACACCCGCCTGGGCGTGAGCGTCAGCGTGGAGGCCGAACAGACCCTCACCGTGCCCGCGGGCACGTTTCACGCCTACCGCCTGCAGGGCCATTACACCGCGGCGCAGGCCACGGTGATGACGCACTACTGGTATGCGCCGGCGGCAGGCCGCGCGGTCAAGGGCATCGAAGACACGCTGTCGATCAACGGCGTGCGCACGCGGCTGATCTACGAGCTGCAGTCGCTCAACAGGCTGCGGGCGTAAAGGTCGTGGGAGTGAAGATCGGTCAACGCCCGCCTACCGGGCTGACGTGCACGCCGACCTCGAGGGTGTGTTCTCCTCCGCCGCGGATGACGCCGCGCAGCGGCGAGACGTCGGCAAAATCGCGGCCCATGGCGATGCGTACATAGTCGGCGGCAGGCTGGCGGTTGTTGGTGGGGTCGAACTCCACCCAGCCGTTGACCGGGCACCAGACCGAGACCCAGGCGTGTGAGGCATCGGCGCCGACGAGTTGTTCCTCGCCGGGCTTGGGGTGGGAGCGCAGATAGCCGCTCACGTAGCGCGCGGCCAGGCCCAGGCTGCGCAGCGCGGAAATCATCACATGGGCGTAGTCCTGGCAGACGCCGGCGCGCAGCTCCAGCGCTTGCGGGGCGCGGGTCTGGACTTCGGTGCTCTCGGGGTTGTAGGTGAAGTCGGCGTGGATGCGCTGCATCAGATCGCGCGCGCCTTGGAGCAGGGCGCGGCCCGCGGCGAAGCTGGGGGCCGCGTAGGCTGCGGCCGCGGAGAACACGGGGGCGAAATGGGTGCCGAAAGTGAACTCGGCCTCGGCAACGTAGGGCTTGCCCGCGCGGTAGAGCAGTTGTTCGCGCACCTGCTCCCAGGCGGGGCTGGCGGCCCAGTCGGGAGCTTCGGGCGCGCGCACCCGCACCAGACTGACGGCGCGCACGGTCAGGGTGTCGTGCGGGCTGTAGTAGGCGAAGAATTCACGGGCGTTGCCGAACACATCGACCTCGCTGCGGCGGTGGCCGGGCTCGGGGTGGATGTCGCACACATGATCGACGCGTTCCTGCACGTCGGTATCGATCGGACAGAGGTGGGCCAGATGGTGCGCCAGCTCGACCGGGGTGGCGTAGGTGTAGGCGGTTTCGTGCACCACGCGGTAAAGCACGGCCCCGGCCATGCCGGCCGGGCGGGGTTGCGGGGGCGGGGCGTCTTGCGTCATGCGTGCGGCTTTCAGTACCCGCCCAGGGTGCGGTCGGGGGCGTTGGCGTGGGCGAAGTAGCGGCGGCTGATCTCGTCGGACAGGCGCCAGGCGCTGTCGATGCTCTGGGTCAGCGTGAGTTCCAGCCAGGTGTAGTGCTGCTCCTGGGTATGGGTGCAGAGTTCGGGCAGATGCCAGTCGTCCGGGTCGGGCGCCAGCGCGAGGAGGGCTTGCTTGTCGGCCGAAAGGGGGCCGCTGGTCGTCGCGGGGCGCGGCTCGGGGGGCGGCGAAGCTTCGGTGAGGCCGACCCAGGTATCGGGCAGCTTGGCCATGCGCGCGCGCAGGGTCTGGGCCACCCAGCCCAGGGCGCGGGGGTTTTCGCGGTCGAGCATGAGCAGATCGAGCAGGGGCGGCACCTCCAGCCGTTTCTGATACAGGGCGCGGTAGGTGATGGTGCTGTCGAACAGGGCCAGCAGCAGGTTGAAGCCGCTGTCGCTGTGCACCGCGCGGGTCTGGAAGGCCAGGCTCAGCGCCTCGCCGAGCAGGGTAAGGCGCTCGATGTGGCGGCCGATGCTCAGCAGCCGCCAGCCATCGTCGCGCGTCATGCGGTCGGTCTGCGCGCCGGTGATGGCGCTGAGCACTTCGGTGAGCTGTTCGAGCCCGCGCATCGCCTGCGCGGTCTGCAGTTCTTCGCGGCGGGGTTGGGCAGGCAGCAGTTCGAGCGCGGTGGCCGAGGCGATCCACTGGCGGTGATCGCCGCCCAGGCGCTCGCGCACCTGGGTGGCGGCGTGCCCCAGGGTCTGAATGCTTTGCACCAGCCCGCCGGCGTGGGGGCCGGGGACGAGGCCGCGTACGAGGCCGCGTTCGAAGGCCTGGGGATGCTCACTCAGCGCCGGGGCTTCGGGGTCGATCAGGCCGGACTGGCGGCACCACTGGTCGAGCATGTCGCGCACCGCGGGGCCGAGGTCGTCGTCGCCCGAGAGCGCACGCAACGCGATGCGCATCAGCCGGGCGCCGTGTTCGGCGCGCTCGCTGTAGCGGCCCAGCCAGAACAGGTTTTCGGCCGCCCGGCTCGTCACCACCCGGTGCCGGTTGACCAGATCCTGCGGCCGCATCGGCGGCGGCAGCAGGGTGGAGTCGTCCACCGCGTCGCCGGTGATGACCCAGGCGTCCTGGCTGCCGCCGCCGCGCTGCATCGACACCGTGTTGCCGCCGCGCGGCGCGGTGCGCACCAAGCCGCCGGGCAACACCCGCCAGCCGCCTTGGCCGTCGGCCAGGGCGTAGACCCGCAGCATGGCCGCGCGGGCCGCGAGGCGGTCGTCGCTCCACACCGGCACATGCGGCAGCGGCTGGTATTGCTGCAGCGTGACCTGGGCCGGCGCCGAGTGCACCCGCTCGCGCCAGGGCGGGAGCTGGCCGTAGTCGAGGCTGGCCATGACCGTGGCCTCGAACCCGCACTCCGCATGCACGGGCTTGATCACCCATGAGCGCAGATCGTCCAGCGGCGCGTCGCACACCCCGGGCTCGCCGCACCACCAGGTGGGCAGCGAAGGCAGGATGAGCGGCTCGCCCAGCAGGGTTTCGCACAGCTTGGGCAAAAAGCCCTGCACCGCGGGCGATTCGAGAAAACCGGCCCCCAGCGCATTGGCCACGAGCACATGGCCTGCGCGCACGGCCTGCAGCAGCCCGGCGACACCCAGCATCGAGTCGGGGCGCAACTCCAACGGGTCGCAGAAACTGTCGTCGAGCCGCCGCAGCACGACGTGCACCGGCTCCAGGCCGCGCAGCGTCTTGAGGTAGAGCCGGTCTTCGCGCACGGTCAGATCGCTGCCCTCGGCCAGGGTGATGCCCAGATAGCGCGCCAGATACACCTGCTCGAAATAGGTTTCGCTGTACGGTCCGGGCGTGAGCAGCACCACGCGGCTGCCCACGCCGCCGGGCGATAGCCGCAGCAGCGTGTCCATCAGCAGCCGATAGCTCGCGGCCAGGCGCTGTACCTTGAGCTGGCTGAACGCATCCGGGAACAGGCGGGAGATCAGGATGCGGTTTTCCAGCAGATAGCCCAGGCCCGACGGGGCCTGCACCCGCTGGTTGACCACGCGCCAGATGCCGTCGGGCCCGCGCGCCAGATCGAAGGCGGCGATGTGCAGCCAGACGTTGCCCGGCGGGGTGTGGCCGTGCAGCGCGCGCAGATAGCCGGGATGTCCCTGAACCAGGGCGGGCGGCAGCAGCCCCTCCTTGAGGGTACGCTGCGGGCCGGTGTAGAGGTCGGCAAGCACCGTGTTGAGCAGCGCGGCGCGCTGCGCGGCGCCGGTGGAGATCTGTTTCCACGAGCTGGAGTCGATCAGCAGCGGGAACAGATCGACCGACCATGCGCGTGTGGCCTGGGCGGCATCGGCGTGAACGTTGTAGGTGACGCCGTCGTCGTGGATCTGCTGCAGCAGTTGTTGCTGCCGGGTGCTCAGGGCGTCGAATCCGCCGGGGCCGAGAAGCCGGAAGAAATCGTTCCACAGCGGCGCGAGCGCATCGCCCGACTCGCCGTCGGAGACTTTGCCACGCAGCTCATCCCAATGGCCCGGGATGACGGCGGACGCCAGATCGCGGGCGAGCGCCGCGCATTCGTCGCCCGGCGCGGCGCGGCCCTGGGCGGTGGATTGAAACAGACTAGCCATATGGCATTGTGGCATGACGGAACTGGCCGACAAAGCCTGGCCACCCCCGAGACGGGGCAGGGATCAGGCCAACGTGCGCAGATCGAGGGTGAAGGGAAATTCCTGGCTGGGATGCGCCGGCGCGACCCGCATGCGCCCCGGCGTGTGACCCATGCGGAAAAAGCGCGACAGCCGCCGGCTCTCGGCCTCGTAGGAGTTGATCGGGAAGGTGGCCGGATTGCTGCCGCCCGGATGCTCGACGTGGTACTGGCAGCCGCCGAGCGAGCGCTGCATCCAGGTGTCCACCAGATCGAAGGTGAGCGGGGCATGCACGCCGATGCCCGGGTGCAGCGCCGAAGGCGGATGCCAGGCGCGGTAGCGCACGCCGCAGACGAATTCGCCGCTGCGCCCGGTCGGCTGCAGCGGCACCGCCCGCCCGTTCACGGTCAGCACATGGCGGCTGTCGGTCAGGCCGCTGATCTTCACTTCCACCCGCTCCAGCGACGAATCGACATAGCGCACCATGCCGCCCACCGCACCTTCCTCGCCCATGACGTGCCAGGGCTCCAGCGCCATGCGCAGCTCCAGCTTCATGCCGCGCACCGCATAGTCGCCCAGCAGCGGGAAGCGGAAGGTGTGGTGGGGCGCGAACCACTGAGGATCGAAATCGAACCCGGCCTCGCGCAGCTCGGTGAGCACGTCCTCGAAGTCGAGGGCGATGAAAGTGGGCAGCAGGAAGCGGTCGTGCAGCGCCGTGCCCCAGCGCTGCAGGCCTTGGGTGTAAGGGGCCTGCCAGAAGCGGGCGATCAGCGCGCGCAACAGCAGTTGCTGCACCACGCTCATGCGGGCGTGCGGCGGCATCTCGAAGGCGCGCAGCTCCAGCAGGCCGAGGCGGCCGGTGGCGCCGTCGGGGCTGTAGAGCTTGTCGATGCAGAACTCGCTGCGGTGGGTGTTGCCGGTGACGTCGATGAGGATGTTGCGCAAGGTGCGGTCGACGAACCAGGCGGGTGCCTCCTGCCCGTGCCGCGCACGGTTGGCGCGCATTTCGGCCAGCGCGATTTCGAGTTCGTAGACCTGATCGTCGCGCGCTTCGTCCACCCGCGGCGCCTGGCTGGTGGGCCCGATGAACAGGCCCGAGAACAGATAGCTCAACGACGGATGGTTGTGCCAGTAGGCGATCAGGCTGGCCAGCAGATCGGGGCGGCGCAGGAAGGGGCTGTCCGCCGGGGTGGCGCCGCCGAGCACCACATGGTTGCCGCCGCCGGTGCCGGTGTGGCGGCCGTCGAGCATGAATTTCTCCGCGCCCAGGCGGGTCTCGAACGCGGCCTGGTAGAGGAATTCGGTGTGGTCGACCAGCTCGGCCCAGTTGTGCGCCGGGTGGATGTTCACCTCGATGACGCCGGGATCGGGCGTGACCTGCAGCAGGTTCAGGCGCGGGTCGCGCGGGGGCGGATAGCCTTCGAGCACCAGTTTGACCCGCAGACGTTGCGCCGTGGTCTCGATGGCGGAGAGCAGATCGAGATAGTCGTCGGCCGAGGTGAGGGGCGGCGTGAAGACGTACAGCATGCCGCCGCGCGCTTCCACGCACAGCGCGGTGCGCAGGATCCAGCCGGCCGACTCGAAGCGCTCCGGCTGGCGACCGTCGCCGGGGCGCATGCGCTGGCCGTCGCCGCTCGACAGCGCCGCCGGGACGCGGCCCGCCCCTTCGCCCCGAAGCGGTGCGGCCACGCCCTGGCCTTGCACGCCCACGGTGCCGCCCTCGGCATAGCCGCCCCCAATCCGGTGCATCGGGCCGTACTGCAGCCGCAGGGCGGCGGCGTCGGGCAGGCCGTTGCGCGGGGCGAAGGGGTCTTGCGGCCAGTCGGAGGCGCGTTCGCCTTCGGTGGCCCAGGGCAGCGAGTCGAGCGGCAGTCGCCAGCCCATGGCCGAATCGCCGGGAATCAGGTACATGCGTTCGTCACGGAAGAACCAAGGCCCGGAGATCCAGCGCGGGCCGCTCAGCGAGGCGCCTGGCATCCCCGGTTCGCGCCCGATCGGCAGGGCGTAGCCGGTGGGCGTCTTCAGGCCTTGGTCGAACACCTTGCGCAGACGGTCGCGCTCGAGCTCGTCGTCCACCCGCGAGTCGAAGGGATCGACGTTGACCGGCAGCCGACGTTCGCGCCACAGGTAGTACCAGGTGTCCTCGAAGCCGGTCTGCACATGGGCGGGGTTCACGCCTAGGGTGTCGACCAGGGCCAGCATGAAGGTGTGGGCGTCGAGAGCGGTGGCGGTGCCACCCTGGCGCTCGTCGGCGAACAGGCCGGGGTCGTGCCAGCACGGCTGGCCGTCGCGGCGCCAGATGGCCGACAGCGCCCAGCGCGGCAGTTGCTCGCCGGGGTACCACTTGCCCTGGCCGAAATGCAGAAATCCGCCCGGGCCGTAGCGATGGATGAGCTTGTCGATGAGCTCGCCGGCATAGCCGCGCTTGGTCGGGCCGAGCGCCTCGGTGTTCCATTCGGGCGCGTCGCGGTCGGTGGTGGCGACGAAGGTGGGTTCGCCGCCCTGGGTGAGGCGCACGTCGCCGTTCTTCAGTTGTTGGTCGACGACTTCGCCCAGGGTGAGCACGGCCTGCCACTGGGCGTCGGTGTAGGGCTTGGTGACGCGCGGCGATTCATAGATGCGGGTGACGGCCATGTGATGGCTGAATTCCACCTCGCACTCGTCCACCAGGCCTTCGACCGGCGCCGCGCCCGAGGGCTGCGGCGTGCAGGCCAGCGGAATGTGCCCTTCGCCCGCGAGCAGTCCCGATGTGGGGTCGAGACCGATCCATCCGGCGCCGGGGAGGAAGACTTCGCACCAGGCGTGCAGGTCGGTGAAATCGGCCTCGGCGCCGCTCGGACCGTCGAGCGCCTTGACGTCCGGGGTGAGCTGGATCAGGTAGCCGGAGACAAAGCGCGCGGCCAGCCCGAGGTGGCGCAGCACCTGCACCAGGAGCCAGCCGGTGTCGCGGCAGGAGCCGCGGGCGCGTTCGAGCGTCTGCTCGGGCGTCTGCACGCCGGGCTCCATGCGGATGGTGTAGCCGATGTCGTGCTGCAGCCGCTGGTTGACGTCCACCAGAAAGTCGATGGTGCGGCGCGGGGTGAGGTCGAGGCTTTTGAGCAGGGCGCTCAGGCGCGGGGTGCTCGCGTCGGCGGCCAGATAGGGGGCGAGTTCGGCCTTGAGCTCGGGCGCGTAGGTGAAGGGGAACTGCTCGGCCTCGGGTTCGAGAAAGAAGTCGAAGGGGTTGTACACCGCCATCTCGGCCACGAGATCGACCGTGATCTGCAGCAGCGTGGTCTTCTCGGGAAAGGTCAGGCGCGCGAGGTAGTTGGAGAACGGGTCCTGCTGCCAGTTGATGAAATGCAGGCCCGGCTCGACGCGCTGGCTGTACGACAGCACGGGCGTGCGGCAGTGCGGCGCCGGGCGCAGGCGCACGACGTGCGGCGAAAGACCGACCGGGCGATCGAAGCGGTAGGTGGTGGTGTGCGTGAGCGCGACGTGGATGGACATCCGGGCACCTGCGAGAGTGAGGGAAAATCGGCGGCGATAGGCGCGGCAATTGCGGTGCGATCAGGCGGCAAGGAAATCCTGGCTGATGCCCACGCCCAGATCGTTGATGCGCTCCAGGAAGTGGGTGAGATAGGCATGCAGCCCGGTGGCCATGATGTCG
The DNA here is from genome assembly GCA_021286835.1 of Thiomonas sp. Taxonomy (GTDB): domain Bacteria; phylum Pseudomonadota; class Gammaproteobacteria; order Burkholderiales; family Burkholderiaceae_C; genus Thiomonas. The sequence goes on along the minus strand of JAJTBQ010000017.1, from coordinate 3,185 downwards.
TCGAGCCGGCCGAACTGCAGCTGGGCGTTGAGCATTCCCGCGCGGCGCAGCGTCTCGCGCGACTGCGGGTTGGCCACGGCTTGCAGGTGGTTGTTCACCGCGGTCATGCAGGCCGTCAGTGAGCGCGGCATGTCGGGCCGCAGGATGAGCAGCCCGGCCACGCGCTCGGGGGTGATGACGTCGCGGTACACCTTGCGATAGACCTCGAAGCCGGAGACCGAGCGCAGCACGCCCGACCAGTGATAGAAGTCGTGCTCTTGCAGGCGGCCGCCCGACGAGCCGTAGAAGTCGGACTGCAGGGCGTGGAATTTCACGTCGAGCAGGCGGGCGGTGTTGTCGGCGCGCTCCAGAAAGGTGCCGATGCGCAGGAAGTGGTAGGCCTCGTCCTGCAGCATGGTGCCCGAGGTCACCCCGCGCGAGAGGTGCGAGCGGTACTTCACCCACTCGAAAAACTGTGCCGGATCCTGTCCGCACAATCCCTTGGTCAGCAGGCGCTGCGATTCGAGCCAGGTCTGGTTGACCGTCTCCCACACCTCGGTGGTGATGGCGCCGCGCACCGCGCGGGCGTTTTCGCGCGCGGCCCGAAGGCAGCTCTGGATCGAGGACGGGTTGCCGGTGTCGCACACCATGAAGTCGAGCACCTTGTCGGCGTCGATGGTGCCAAAGCGCTCGGTATAGGCCGAGGTCAGCTCGGAGATGCCCAGCAGCCCGCGCCAGCCCAGCTGCATGGCTTCGGCGCCCTGCGGCAGCAGGGCCGATTGCACATGCACGTCGAGCATGCGGGCGGTGTTTTCGGCGCGTTCGGTGTAGCGGGCCATCCAGAACAGGTGGTCGGCGGTGCGGCTGAGCATGGGAGTTCCTTGCCGGTTGGATGCGAAGGGAGGGGGTCTACTTTTCCAGCACCCAGGTGTCTTTGGTGCCGCCGCCCTGCGAGGAGTTGACGACCAGCGAGCCTTCGGCCAGCGCCACCCGGGTGAGTCCGCCGGGAACGATGGACACGGTCTTGCCCGACAGCACGAAGGGCCGCAGATCGAGGTGACGCGGCGCAATGCCCGACTCGACATAGGTGGGGCAGGTGGACAGGGCCAGCGTGGGCTGCGCGATGTAGTGATGGGGGTTGGCCTTGATTTTCTCGGCGAACGCGGCGATCTCGGCCTGGGTGGAGGCCGGGCCGACCAGCATGCCGTAGCCCCCGGCGCCGTGCACCTCCTTGACCACCAGTTCGGACAGGTGCTCCAGCACATAGCTCAGGCTGTCGGGCTCGCGGCACATGCGGGTGGGCACGTTGTGCAGCAGCGGCGCTTCGCCCAGGTAGAACTCGATCATGCGGGGCACATAGGGATAGATCGACTTGTCGTCGGCCACCCCGGTGCCGATGGCGTTGGCCAGATTGACGTTGCCCGCGCGGTAGGCCGACATCAGCCCGGCGCAGCCCAGCGAGGAGTCGGCGCGGAACACCTTGGGGTCGAGGAAGTCGTCGTCAACGCGGCGGTAGATCACGTCCACCCGCTGCGGGCCCTGGGTGGTGCGCATGTAGACGAAGTCGTCCTTGACGAACAGGTCTTGGCCCTCGACCAGCTCCACGCCCATTTGCTGGGCGAGGAAGGCGTGTTCGAAATACGCCGAGTTGTACATGCCCGGCGTGAGCACGACCACGGTGGGTTCGCTCACGCTGGACGGCGCCACGGCGCGCAGCTTTTCCAGCAGCAGATCGGGATAGTGCGCCACCGGGGCGATGCTGTGGCGGGCGAACAGCTCGGGGAACAGGCGCATCATCATGCGGCGGTTCTCCAGCATATAGCTCACCCCGGAGGGCACGCGCAGGTTGTCTTCGAGCACGAAGTATTCGCCCTCGCCCTGGGCGTTTTCGGCGCGCACGATGTCGATGCCGGCAATCTGCGCGTAGACGTGGTGCGGCAGATCGATGCCCATCATCTCGGGGCGGAACTGGGCGTTGCCGAAGACCTGCTCGGTTGGCACGATGCCGGCCTTGAGGATTTCCTGGTCGTGATAGACGTCGTGGATGAAGCGGTTGAGCGCGGTGACGCGCTGCTTCAGCCCGGCTTCGAGATGCTTCCATTCGGCCGCGGGGATGATGCGCGGAATCAGGTCGAAGGGAATGAGCCGCTCGGTGCCCGCCTCGTCGCCGTAGACGGCAAAGGTGATGCCCACGCGCCGGAAGATCACCTCGGCCTCCTCGCGCTTGGCGCGGATGGTGTCGGGCGGCTGCTGCGCCAGCCACTGGGCGTACTGCGCGTAATGCGGGCGCACGCCGCCGCCTTCGGGGGTCATTTCATCGTAGAAGCGCATCGTCGTCTCTCGATTGGGCTGTCTGGGCTGCTTGTGATGGCAGTTTTAGCAAGATACAGGCCAGAGGTGTCTCTGGTGCGTCAAGGTTGGGCGCCGGGTTCGCGCGCGGGTGGGAGATCTCTCCAGTAGTTCGGCCGGGCCTCGCGCCAGGCGACGAAGGTATCGGGCGCGCGGTCGCGCCAGCGCAGTGCGCCCTGCAGATCGGTGCGCCAGACGGGAATGCCCCGCTGGGTGTAACGCGCCGCCACGTCCGGGTGGGGATGGCCGTGGGGATTGCGGTAGCCCGCCTGCACGACGGCGGCACGCGGCATCACCGTGTCGATCAGGGCGTCGCTCGACGAGGTCTTGCTGCCGTGGTGCGGCACCAGCAGCACGTCGGCATAGGGCAGCCGTCCGGCCTGCTGCAGCAGGCGTTCCTGCGTCTGGTCGATGTCGCCGGTGAGCAGCGCCGAGGCGCCGCCCGCGCTCACGTGCAGCACGCAGGATGTGGCGTTGTCGTTGCGCGGCGCGGCCCCGGGCAGGGGGCTGACGATCTGGAAGTCGACGCCGTCCCAGGTCCAGCGCTGACCGGCGGCGCAGGGCTGCGGGGCGCCCAGCCCGTAAAGCGCGGCGGCCTCGGGCGGGGCCGAGGTCAGCAGATCGGCCTCGGGATGGGCGCGGGCGATCGAGGCTGCGCCGCCCGCGTGGTCGCTGTCATCGTGGCTCACCACCACGCGGTCGAGATGGCGCACGCCCAGGCTGTGGAGCAGCGGCAGCAGCACGCGGCTGCCCGAATCCACGCCAGGCGCCTGCTGCGGCCCGGCGTCGTAAAGCAGGGTGTGCCGCGCGGTGCGCACGACCACCGCCATGCCCTGGCCGACATCGGCGAACCACAG
>JAJTBQ010000297.1 GCA_021286835.1 Thiomonas sp. | reverse complement strand
GGCTTGCCCAGATCGGCCAGGCTGGTGATGTGCGCCGGATTGTCCTTGGGCACCATGATCGTGAGATCGTTGCTCACATAGGGAATGGCCTCACCGGTGAGCACGCCATCCTGAATGCCCGCCTTGACCTTCTTCAGCCCTGCGGCATACACATCGGGCTTGACCGTCCAGGTCATATTGCCCACGGTCACCGTGCCGCCGGCCTTCATCTGCTTGAGCAGGATGCCCGGGGGCAGGGTTTCGTAGAACACGCGTCCCTTGAATGCCGGGTGCGCCTTCTCGAAGGCCTGGACCAAAGGCGCCATCGCAAAGTAATAGTTGCCCGCCACGAAGATCACCAGCTTGGGATGATCGAGATTGCCGTGGAAGTCGGGCAGATCGTTGATCTCGGGAACGGTGAACTCCAGGCCCTTGTTCAAGGCCGGATTGTTGGCGCCATGCTGCCAGGGCGGAAAGACCGTTTCCTGGTACTGCGGGGCGTGCACCTTGCCGTGCCAGAGGGTGTCGGCCTGCTGCGCATGGGCGACCACCGGCAAGGCCAGCAAGAGCGCGGCCAGAAGCGGCTTGCGCGACGTGGAAGGGTTGAGGTGCATCTTGGTCTCCTTAATTTTGGGATCGCGGACCTCAGGCGTAGCGATAGCCTGCGTCTTCAAGCTCCACCAGGGTGGCCACGATCCCTGGCGTGAGCACCACGCCAGGGATCAGGTGGTTGGTGAACTCGGCCGCCATCTGTTCGTGCGAGACCTTGTCGGGATTGTTGCCGGTGGCCTGCAGATGGCCGGTGAGCTCCCAGATGGCGTTGTGGCAGGCCAGGAACACGGCGCCGCGTTGCTGCAACACGGTGATGCTGTTGTCGGCCGGGGAATACACGCCTTTGGGGTCTTCGATGGCACCCGGGTTGGCGGCGGCCGCGGGCGGCGTCTTGATCCAGGTATTGGTCTTGGTCTTGTCCTTGCCTTTGGTCAGGGTGCCCAACTGGTATTTTTCCCAGATCGCATCGTCGAACAGGGCCATGTGAGCGGCGCCGTGCGTGGCCGATACCGCGAGAAAATCGGGATGCTTGAACGACCAGACCTGCGCGTTCATCGCATTGCGCATCAGGTTCAGCCAGGGGCCTTCGAGCTGGGTGTTGTTCCAGGCCTGCTTGGGCTTGCCGGCGTAGGCGAGCACCAGGTCCAGCGCCTCGCTGTCCCATTCGTCGCGGTTCTGCAGAATCATCGGCGTGGTCTTGAAGTCGCGGCGGCGGGGCGCTGCCGCGAGCTTCTTGCCCAGTTCGGCCAAAGTGGTGGCGCCTTTCGGCATGAAACGCTCCTGGGCCGCTGCGGCCTGGGCCGTTTTCGAGCCGAGCGTGGCCAGCCCTAGGCCGGTGACAAGCGTGGATTGCAGCGCCAAGCGGCGCGAAGTGGGGGAGGATGCCATGGGAAGTGCTCCAGAACGATCGCGCGTCAGCTGCGCGCGTCAACAGCCCTACAAGATAGGGCCGCGCTTCCCTCGAAACCAACGGATATTTATGCTGACATCAACCTGCGGGATCGATGAATGCGACGAGCCTCAGTGCGCGACGGACTTGGAAAACAGATGGATCACCAGGACGCCGGCCAGAATCAGCCCCAGGCCGATGAGCGCCGCCAGATCGAGCGACTGGCGGTAGACCACATAGCCGATCAGGGTGATGAGCACGATGCCCACGCCCGACCACACCGCATACGAAATGCTCATGGGGATGGTCTGCATGGTGCGCGACAGCAGATAGAAGGCCAATGCATAGGCCACCACGACCACGAGCGACGGCGCCAGCCGGGTGAAGCCATGGGTCGCCTTGAGCGCGGTGGTGCCGATCACTTCGGCCGCGATGGCGCCGAACAGAAAAAACCAGGATTGCATGGCCGCAGCATAACCCGCCGACGCGCCACGGCCCGCTCCCGGAGGCGCGGGCTTTGGCCCTCACAGCGAGCCGTGCTGGATCAGTTCGATCTTGTAGCCGTCGGGGTCTTGCACGAAGGCGATGATGGTGCTGCCGCCGGCCACGGGCCCGGCCTCTCGCGTGACCTTGCCGCCCGCCGCCTTGATGCGCTCGCAGGCCGCGGCGGCATCGTCCACGCCCAGGGCGACGTGGCCGTAGGCCGTGCCGAGGTCGTAGTGATCAACGCCGTAGTTGTAGGTCAACTCCAACTCGGCTTGCGCCGGGTTGGGCTCGAAGCCCAGAAAGGCCAGGCTGTATTTCTGCTCGGGGCGATCGGTGGTGCGCAGCAGCTTCATGCCGATCACCTGGGTGTAGAAATCGATGGAGCGCTGCAGGTCGCCGACGCGCAGCATGGTATGCAACAGACGCATGATGAATCCTGTGAATTCGGGAATGGGTCGCAAGCGTAGCGTTCCCTTGGCCTTTGCGTTGGGCGCGGGCTGAATGGGCATACACGGCTCTGAGCCGCCGCGAATCGCCCCTACAGAATGGGGCCGACGATGGCCAGGGTGTTTTGCCACAGCCGCCTTCCCGCCCCCCAGGCAACCACGTCATCCAGGGTGATGCGGCGACTACTGGCGAGGTAATGCGCCTGGCGCGCGTGCAGGGCCGCCGTGAGCGCCTCGTCGCGCACGAGGATGTTGTTCTCGTAGTTCAGATCGAAGCTGCGCCGGTCCATATTGGCCGAGCCGAT
>JAJTBQ010000296.1 GCA_021286835.1 Thiomonas sp. | reverse complement strand
CTCATCCGCCCCACGGGCCTGCTCGGAAAGGCGGTGCGCAGTGTCTGAACGCTCTCTCTTCCAGCGCTGGCGTCCGGGGCTCATCGTCCTGGCGCTGCTGATCGCGGTATTCCTGGCTCTGCCGCATGTCTACGGCAACGAGTCGCTGCTGTTCACCCTGATGACCTTCATCGTGCTCGCTCAGGGCCTCAACCTCCTGTATGGCTTCACGGGCTACCTGCCCTTCGGCTATGTGGGTTTCTTCGGCTGCGGCGCCTACGCCACCTCGCTACTGGTGCTGCACAGCGGCCTGCCGGTGCTGCTCTGCGTGGTCGGCGGCGGGCTGGCTGCGGTGGTGATGGGGCTGATTCTCGGGCCGCTGCTGCGGCTGTCAGGGGCCTATTTCTCCATCGCCAGCCTGGCGGCGTCGCAGATTCTGTATTTCGTGGTTTCCAACACCAATCTGGCCGACATCACCGGCGGCCCTTACGGGCTGAAAATCGAACAGGTCTACGCCCCGACGGCAAGCTACAACACCATGCTCGCGGTCCTGGTGCTGGCCACCGCGCTGGCCGTCTGGTTCCGACGCTCGACCTTCGGCATGGGCTTGCGGGCCATGAAGCAGGACCCGGTCAGCGCCGCCATGGCCGGCATCAATATCGTTCGCGCCCGCCTCATCACCTGGCTGATCTCGGCCGGGGTGGCCGGACTGGCCGGCGGCGTCTATGCCTGGAACCTGTCGGTGTTCTATCCCGAGGCCGTGTTCACCCTGCAGATCTCGGTGTTCGCCATCGTGTTTTCGCTGTTCGGCGGCGTGGGCACTGTCATCGGTCCCATCATCGGTGCGAGCGTGCTGTACAGCCTGTACTCGGCCATCGGCATTTCGACGCCGCAATACTTCCAGCTCATCTACGGCCTGCTCATCGTGTTGCTGGTGCTGTTCATGCCTGGCGGCGTGCTGTCGCTGTTTGCGCGAAGAGGTGTCCGTGTCTTCTAACCAACCCATCCTCCAACTCCAGGGCGTGAACAAGCGCTTCGGCGGGCATGTGGTGCTCAATGCGGTGAGCTTCAGCCTGGCGCCCGGCGAGATCGTCGGTCTGGTCGGCCCCAACGGCTCGGGCAAGACCACCACCATCAACGTCATTTCAGGCCTTTACCGCGCCGACAGCGGCAGCATTCTGTTCGACGGCAAACCCGTGAACCAGGTGCCCATGCACCGCCTGGCCAAGCTCGGCATCAACCGCACCTTCCAGGTGCCCAAGACCTTTCGCGACATGACGGTGCGCGAGAACATCGAGGTCGCCGCGCATTTCGGCCACGCCGGCCAGAGCGTGGATGTGGACGCGATCCTCCGCGACATCGATCTGCAGACGCAGGCCGACAAGCTGGCCGGCGCCCTCACGGTGAACCAGCAAAAGCTGCTCGACCTCGGCCGAGCGCTGGCCACCGGGCCGAAGCTGCTGCTGGTCGACGAGATCGGCGCGGGCCTGAACCCGGCCGAGCTCGGCGGCATTGCCGAGTTGTTGCGCAAGCTGTCACAGCGCGGCATTGCGCTCATTGTGGTGGAACATCTGATGGCCTTTCTGGGCAGCATCACATCGCGGGTCATCGTGCTCGGTGCCGGGCGCATGTTGTTCGAAGGCTCGCTCGACGCCGCCTCGCGCCATCCCGAGGTTGTGGCTGCCTTTTTCGGGGAGGCCGCATGAGCGACGCCAAGACCGCGCGCCGCGACGACGCCCTGCTTTCGATACGCGATGTGCAGACCGGCTACGGCGCGCTGCAAGTGCTCTGGGGCGTGGATCTCGACGTGATGCCCGGCGAGACCGTGCTGCTGCTCGGCGCCAACAGCGCGGGCAAGTCCACCCTGCTGCGCACCCTCATCGGCCTGCTGCCCTGCTGGCACGGCGACATCACCTTGGCCGGTGAACGTCTCGACGCCCTCGCCCCGGACCAGCGCATCCGCCGGGGCATGGCCTATATGTCGGAGCTAGGCGTGTTTCCCAGCTTGTCGATCGACGAGAACATCGCGCTCGGAGGCTATTTCCTCAGCGATGCGAAAGTGCGTCAGCGCAAGGATCAGCTGTTTGCGCTGTTTCCCGATCTTGCCGCCAAGCGGCGCGACGCCGCGGGCACGCTCTCGGGCGGGCAGCGCAAGATGCTGGGCATCGCCAAGGTGCTGATCTCCGAGCCCCGGCTGCTGCTGATGGACGAGCCGTCCTCGGGACTGGCGCCGGTGTTCGTGAAGCAGGTCATCGAGGTGCTGAAGACCAGCATCGGCGCCGGCACGGCCCTGCTCATCGCCGAGCAGAATGTGGCCTTCCTCGAGCTGGCCGACCGCGGCTATCTGATCGATCACGGCAAGGTTCGCCTCTCGGGCACGCGCGCCGAGCTCGAAGCCAGCGACGCGGTTCGCGAGACCTATTTCGGCTTGTAGACGGGTTGTAGACTCTGGCTGCTGCGCAGCATCGGGCCGCGCAGCGTGCCCCATCATGCCCCAACCCGCGCCACAGAGAGAAACCGCCCAGCAAACCGCCTACCGCCGCATCTACCCGCTACGGGTGATCGGCATGGGGCTCGGGGGGCTGGCGATCGCGGCCGTGCTGATCGAGCAGCAGGCCGCCCCGTGGCGCTGGTCGCTGATGATCGCAAGCTGCCTGCTTTGGCCGCAGATCGCCCTGTTTCGGGCTCGTC
>JAJTBQ010000295.1 GCA_021286835.1 Thiomonas sp. | reverse complement strand
ACGCTGCAGATAGTCGGTATGCTTCGCGGCCATTTGGATCTTCCCAGAGCAAAAGAGCCGATTCTATGAACCCTGCCCCTTGCGCCCTTCAGCCCTTGTTTCAAACCCTGCCGTGCTGATCCCCGCCGAGTGGGTGGGCGCCGCCGTGGCCTCATGGCATGCGCTGCTGCAGTCCGCCTCCGGCCCGTCCGGGCTGTATGTGCTGGCGGCGCTCAGTTTTGCCGCCGCCACGCTCATCCCCTTCAGCTCCGAAGCCGTGCTGCTCGTGGTGATCTCGGCACAGCCGCAGCACACCGCGCTGGCCGTGGTCGTGGCCACGCTCTCCAACACAGTCGGCGGCATGACCACCTATGCCCTCGGGCGCTGGGTGCGCCATTGGCAGACCCCCGACGCCTGGCGCTGGGCGCCCCAGGTACGCCACTGGGGCGCGCCCATCACCGTGCTGGCCTGGGTGCCCGGCATAGGCGATGCCCTGGTGGTCGTGGCCGGTTGGCTGCGGATCAACGCCTGGGCCTGCGCCGGATGGATGTTGCTCGGCCGCAGCCTGCGCTACCTCGCCGTCGCCGGTCTGGTCTGGGCGCTTTAGGCGACCTCCACACGCCCAAACAAGCAAAAAAATACCCGGGCGGATGATTGCATCGGCCCGGGTAAGAATCCACCAAAGGAGGAGGTGGAGGAGACAAAGGGTGCGTCAACTGCGACGCGTGCCGCAATATTAGAGGATGCTTATGTATCTTGCATAGCCCATCCGTGCATCATGGTATTGTTAAATAAGCATGGTCTTATTTAATGTCTAAGTTATTGAAAATAAAAAACAATGAGAAAATTGCGTCTTCCCGGAACACCCTTTGGTCCAGGGTGAAGGTTCGTAAATTGACGCATATCAACGATCCTGGGCGCCTTTTGCCCATTCGGTTTGGCAGCTTCTGCGCATGGCGGTTCATCCTTGCGGGATGACGTATTCCGCAAGGCATCCCTCCAACTGCGGAATCAAATCGAACGACAATCTCGATTCCTAGGAGCCTGTCGGGCTTGAGTCGCGTGAAGCGAAAAAAGGGTGTGAGAGTGGCCTGTGGCTGCGGATTTGCCGCCCCATAGCCCAAGCTATGGGGCAAAAAGCCGCTGCCGCAGGACGCCGCACAGCCTTTTTGCAGCCCGCGATGCTCAAGTCCGACAGGCTCCTAGATCCGGCCCTTCGCCCGCGCCGATCAATCGAGCCACCGAAAGAGACAGGAGACACACCGATGCAATGCACCGTGCAATGGGAAGGCCACGACGGCATGGCCTTCACCGCCCACACCGAAACCGGCCACACCCTGCGCATGGACGGCGCCCCGGCCAGCGCGCCCGGCGAACCCGGCGGCCACAACCTCGCCCCACGGCCGATGGAAATGGTCTTGGTCGGCACCGGCGGCTGCGCCGCTTACGACGTGGTGTATATCCTGAAGAAAGGTCGGCAAGACGTGCAGGGCTGTTCCGTTCGCCTGGACGCCGAACGTGCCGCGACCGACCCGAAGGTGTTCACACGCATCCACATGCATTTCACCGTCAGCGGCAGGGGGCTGCCCATCGCTGCGGTGGAGCGCGCCGTGCAGCTTTCACACGAAAAATACTGCTCAGCGTCGGCCATGTTGTCCAAGACGGCGCAGATGACGCACAGTGTCGAGGTGATCGATCGCGTGGCGTAAGACGCCATTCGGCAGAAGATGAGGCTCAGGAAGGTCGCCTCCTGGCTATCGGCTGCTCATCCGCCTTGCAGTCCCTTTCAAATCCTGGCGCGCTCCATCAGGGCGGATTTGGTTTCCCTACGCCCGTACCAAAGCATGGCAGCACAGCGCCGTCGCTGGGCGGGCGGGACCACGCGATGTTGAAGGCACCGTATGGGTGCGCTATGTTGGCCTGAAACATTCCAACAAATGACGGCGCTCTCAGCTCTTGCACTCAGCCCGCCTCGAAAATGGTGTGGCGAAAGCCGATAAAACGTTGCAAAAGTGTGACAGTCGGTGCAAGGGATGACCCTAATCTCAGCACAGATCTTGCTAGAGACCTATGGCAATGCTGCAATGTATCCAGCTCCCTGTCGGGGAGTGGATGGCTGGCAGCATGCATCAAGCAGACCATCGCTCAAACGTTCACATTTGGGCATCCCCCGTGTAGTTCGACAACTTCTGGAGAAACACCACATGAAAAAATCCCTCATTGCACTGGCCGTGTTCGGCGCCTTCACCGGTGTTGCCTCTGCTGCCGACAGCGTGCAGCTCTATGGCATCCTCGACGTGGGCATCGGCCGCTACGACAACGGCACCAACACCCAGACCGGCATGTTCGACAGTGGCTGGAATACTTCCCGGATCGGTGTAAAGGGCAACGAAGATCTGGGCGGCGGTCTGTCGGCCATCTTCCAAGCCGAGTGGGGCTTTAACCCCAGCCAAAACGCTGGCATCAACAACGGCCGTGACACCTTCGTCGGCCTGCAAGGCGGCTTCGGTACCGTGACCATGGGCCGTATTTCTACCTTCACCGATGGCCTGGTGGGTACCTATGACCTGCTGGGCGGCAACGCCAGCGTGGGTGGCGTCGCCAACATTTCCCCCGACCTCGACCCGAACAGCCGCAACAACACCGTGCTGTCCTACGTCTCGCCCACGTTCTCGGGCGTGGGTCTGGGCGCACAGTACATCTTTG
>JAJTBQ010000294.1 GCA_021286835.1 Thiomonas sp. | reverse complement strand
CCGCTCCCTACAATCGATTGCACTATGGCAGCACCCCAATCCCCCCATCCCGCAGACGGCGGCGCCGTCGTTGCGGAGCGTCAGACGCTGCGGCTCAAGCCGCCGGCGATGTATCAGGTCATCCTGCTCAACGACAACTTCACGCCCATGGAATTCGTGGTTGTCGTGATTCAGCACTATTTCAATAAAGACCGCGAAACGGCGACGCAAATCATGTTAAAAGTGCATCAGGATGGTCGCGGCGTATGCGGGGTTTACACCCGCGACATCGCGGCCACCAAGGTGGAACAGGTGATCGGAGCGGCCCGTCAGGCCGGTCACCCTTTGCAGTGTGTGATGGAAGCCATCTAGGAGGCTCGTGATGATTGCGCAAGAACTGGAAGTCAGCCTGCACATGGCTTTTGTCGAGGCGCGCCAACAGCGCCACGAATTCATTACCGTCGAGCATTTGCTTCTGGCCCTGCTCGACAACCCCTCCGCGGCCGAGGTGCTGCGCGCGTGTTCGGCAAATCTGGACGATCTGCGCAAAAGCCTGACCGCGTTCATCAAGGAAAACACCCCCATCGTGCCAGGTTCGGACGATGTGGACACCCAGCCCACGTTGGGTTTCCAGCGGGTGATCCAGCGCGCCATCATGCACGTGCAGTCCACCTCCAACGGCAAGAAAGAGGTGACGGGCGCCAATGTGCTGGTGGCCATCTTCAGCGAGAAGGACTCCCACGCCGTCTATTACCTGCACCAGCAGGGCGTGACCCGGCTCGATGTGGTGAACTTCCTCTCGCACGGCATCCGCAAGTCCGAGCCGGTCGAGCCGGCCAAGTCGGCCTCGGCTGCGAGCGAAGACGGCGGGGACGAGAAAGAGGGCAAGGAGTCGCCGCTCGATCAGTTCACGCTCAACCTCAACGCGCTGGCGCAGCAGGGCAAGATCGATCCGCTCATCGGGCGCGAGCATGAAGTCGAGCGCGTCATTCAGGTACTGTGCCGCCGCCGCAAGAACAACCCGCTGCTGGTGGGCGAAGCCGGCGTGGGCAAGACCGCCATTGCCGAGGGCCTGGCCTGGCGCATCACCGAAGGTCAGGTGCCGGCCATTCTTGAAGACGCCGTGGTCTATTCGCTCGACATGGGCGCGCTGCTGGCGGGCACCAAGTATCGCGGCGATTTCGAGCAGCGCCTCAAGGCCGTACTCAAGCAGCTCAAGGACAAGCCTCACGCCGTGCTGTTCATCGACGAGATCCACACGCTCATTGGCGCCGGTTCTGCGTCGGGGGGCACGCTCGACGCCAGCAATCTGCTCAAGCCCGCGCTGTCGTCGGGCCAGTTGCGCTGCATCGGCGCCACGACCTTTACCGAGTATCGCGGGATTTTCGAGAAAGATGCCGCGCTGTCGCGTCGCTTTCAGAAAATCGACGTGGTCGAGCCCAGCGTGCAGCAGACCGTCGAAATTCTCCGTGGCCTCAAGTCTCGGTTCGAAGAGCATCACGGCGTGAAGTATTCACCCGGTGCGCTGTCGGCCGCGGCCGAGCTTTCGGCCAAGTACATCAACGACCGCCACTTGCCCGACAAAGCCATCGACGTCATCGACGAAGCTGGCGCGGCGCAGCGCATTCTGCCCAAGAGCAAGCAGAAAAAGACCATCGGCAAGATCGAGATCGAGGAGATCATCTCCAAGATCGCCCGGGTGCCGGTGCACAGCGTCACCACCGACGATCGCTCCAAGCTCAAGAACCTCGACCGCGACCTCAAGAACGTCGTGTTCGGGCAAGAAGCCGCCATCGACGCGCTGGCCGCCGCCATCAAGATGGCCCGCTCCGGCCTGGGCAAACCCGACAAACCCATCGGCGCCTTCCTGTTCAGCGGCCCCACGGGCGTCGGCAAGACCGAAGTGGCCAAGCAACTGGCCTTCACCCTAGGCGTCGAACTCATCCGCTTCGACATGTCGGAATACATGGAGCGCCACACCGTCTCGCGCCTCATCGGCGCGCCGCCCGGCTATGTGGGCTTCGACCAGGGCGGCCTGCTCACCGAGGCCGTGACCAAGAAGCCGCATGCCGTGCTGCTGCTCGACGAGATCGAGAAGGCCCACCCCGACGTGTTCAACGTGCTGCTGCAGGTCATGGACAACGGCACCCTCACCGACAACAACGGGCGCAAGGCCGACTTCCGCAACATCATTCTCATCATGACCACGAATGCCGGCGCGGAAGCCATGCAGAAATCCACCATCGGCTTCACCACCAAGCGCGAGCAGGGCGATGAAATGGCCGACATCAAGCGGCTGTTCACCCCCGAGTTCCGCAACCGGCTCGACGCGACCATCAGCTTCAAGCCGCTGGACGAAGCCATCATCCTGCGCGTGGTCGACAAATTCCTGCTTCAGCTCGAAGCCCAGCTGGCCGAAAAGAAGGTGGACATCACCTTCTCCGACGCCCTGCGCAAGCATCTGGCCAAGGCCGGTTTCGACCCCCTCATGGGCGCCCGGCCCATGCAGCGCCTCATTCAAGACACCCTGCGCCGCGCCCTGGCCGACGAACTGCTGTTCGGCCGCCTGGTCGATGGTGGGCGGGTATCGGTGGATATCGACGAGGCCGCCGAGAAAGACAAGATCAAACTCGACATTACCCCGCCCGAGCCGCGACCGAAGAAAAAAGAAGCCGAGGACGCCGCAGCCTGAAGTTCTCAAGCATCG
>JAJTBQ010000293.1 GCA_021286835.1 Thiomonas sp. | reverse complement strand
TCCTTATGTCGTTTGCACTTTCTGTGGCGCCGATGCTCGATTGGACCGATCGACATTGCCGATTCTTTCATCGCCTGATCACGCAAAAGACCCTGCTTTACACCGAAATGGTGACCACAGGTGCCTTGCTCTTTGGCGATGTTCCGCGTCACCTTGATTTCAGCGGGCAGGAGCACCCCGTTGCGCTTCAACTGGGAGGAAGCGAACCCGCCGATCTGGCGCGATGTACCAGGCTGGCGGTGGAGTGGGGTTACGACGAAGTCAATCTGAATTGCGGGTGTCCGAGCCCGCGTGTGCAGCGCGGTGCGTTCGGTGCCTGTCTGATGGGTGAGCCGACCCTGGTGCGCGATGCCGTGGCGGCCATGCGAGAAGCGGTGTCGGGTGCCATGCCCATCACGGTCAAGCACCGCACCGGCATCGACCACGAGGACAGCTATGGGTTTGTGCGCGATTTCGTCGGGACGGTGGCGGAGGGCGGCTGTGAAACCTTCATCGTGCACGCGCGCGCGGCCTGGCTCGACGGATTGAGCCCGAAGGAGAACCGAGACGTTCCCCCCTTGCGGCCAGAGTTCGTCTTGCAGCTTCAGCACGACTTTCCGGATTTGTCGTTTGTGCTGAACGGCGGCGTCAAGACCGGCGAGCAGCTCGATGCATGGCTGCCGCAGGTGGGAGGGGTCATGGTGGGGCGTGCCGCCTATCAAGACCCATGGAGCATGGCGCATTGGGACCTCGATTATCTGGGGCAGTCACAGGGCGCCTTGCCCGAGCGTGAAGCCATCGAGGATCAGATGGCTAGCTACATCGCCGAGTGGAAGGGCAGGGGCTTGCACCCGCAGGCCATCACCCGGCACCTGCTCAACCTGTGGAAGGGGCAGCCCGGCGGGCGTCTCTGGCGCCAGGTGTTGAGCGATTCCAGACTGCTGGCGAGCCTATCGGTTGGGGAGTTGTTTGCCACGGCCCGCCAGGCCCGCCTCTCGGCCGAAGCCGAAGAGCATGCCTCAAACGATCAACCGCTGACGGTTTCGGCCTGCGCCTGAGGATCGGTTGGAGGCGTAACGCAGGCTGCATCCGGCGTCCAGGCGAGCACCTGTTCGGCGGCGCGTCGAAACGCGAGCGCGTCGATGCCTTGCAGGGTGACCAGGGGCGCGGCGGAGAAATGCTGGAAGTTGTGGGTCATCGACCTGAGATAGCTCGGGTCGTAGTGATGCTGCAGGATGTCGGCCGTGAACGCCGCGAGATCGCCTTGAGCAATCTGGTCCTGCCAGCGCGAAACCGTTTCCGCGCCGCGCAAGGCGCGAAGACTGGCCAGACGTTCGCGCAACAAGGGGCGGTCGGCGGACAGCATGGCGTAATCGGCCAGGAGGAGCTCGACGCGCAGCGTCGTATCGAGCTCCAGATGGATGCAGCAACCCTGGCGCATCCGGGCCATCAGCGCCTCGGGGACGTGGAGCAGGCCGATCTTCTTGCTTTCGGCTTCCACAAAGACCGGGCGCTGCGGATCGAACCGGCTCAGAGCGGCCCAGACGTTGGACTCGAACAATTTCTGGGACGGTTGCGTGTCTCCAGGCTCCAGCCCGAGCACCGAGCCCCTATGCCGAGCCAGCGCTTCGAGGTCGAGCACCTGCGCACCGGCGGCTTGCAAGGCCTGCAGCAGACGACTCTTGCCACACCCCGTGCGACCGCAAATGACCCGGAATTGCAGTTGACCGGGAAGCCGATCCAGATCGGCGCGCAGGGCGCGGCGCAAGGCGCGATAGCCACCTTGAACCAGGACCACCGAAAAGCCGATGCGCGCCAGAATGTGCGCCATGGCCCCCGAGCGGTTACCGCCTCGCCAGCAGTAGATCAACGGCGCCCACGACTTCGGCAGCGCCTGCGCATGCGCTTCGATATGGTTGGCGATGTTGCGCGCGATCAGCGCCGCGCCTCGCTTGTTGGCCACGAAGGGATCGACCTGGGTATACAGCGTGCCCACCTCGGCGCGCTCGGCGTCGTCGAGCACGGGCCAGCTCTGGGCTTCGGGCATGTGGTCGAGTGCGAACTCCGACGGGCTGCGCACATCGATCACGGCGCTGAAGGAAGACAGCTTTTGCAGCGCCTCGGCGGCGTCGATGATGCGGGGGTTCATGGTGCGCGCTTCCCGGCGGGCCGAGCAAGAAGGGGCTTGAGATGCGGCCAGACCGTATCGAGCATGGTGGGTTGCGCTTGCGCGGTGGGGTGGATGTTGTCGGATTGGAACCAATCCGGATGCGACGCGACGCCGGACAGCAAGAACGGCACCAGAGCCACATGGGCGGATTGTGCGACTGCGGGAAACACGGCCGCGAAACGTGCGGTATAGGCGGGGCCGTAGTTCGGCGGAATCTGCATGCCGATCAGCAGGACTTTTGCGCCGGCCTGCTTGCAAAGCGTCGCCATCCGGGTGAGATTGCTCCGGGTCTGCTGCAGCGACAGCCCGCGCAGGGCATCGTTGCCGCCCAATTCAATGATGACCACGGCTGGTTTGTCGCGCTGCAGAAGAGGGGGCAGGCGCGCCAGCCCGCCCGCTGTCGTGTCGCCGCTGATGCTGGCGTTGATCACGTTCCAGCGCGGCCGGCCCGCATCGAGCCGCTGACGCAACAGATCGACCCATCCTTTTCCGGTCTCCAGCCCATACCCGGCGGACAGGCTGTCGCCGACCACCAGCAGG
>JAJTBQ010000016.1 GCA_021286835.1 Thiomonas sp. | reverse complement strand
TTGCGTTTCGGCCATGAGGCGAACCGGCGCGTCTTTCAGGCCCAGGCGTTGCGCGCGCAGGGCCACCTGCGCGGCGGACTCTTCGCCGCTCACGTACAGCACCGGCAATTCGGCCGAGAGGTTGGCCAGCACCTGCAGCAACAGGGTGGACTTGCCGATGCCCGGATCGCCGCCCAGCAGCAAAACACCGCCCGGCACCAGGCCGCCGCCGAGCACCCGGTCGAGCTCGTCGATGCCGCTGGTGCGATGCGCGTGGCGCTCGGCTTGCACCTCAGTGAGCAGCACCGGGCCGCTCGCCGCGGTGAGGCCGCCGCGTCCGGCGAACTGCGCCGCAGCCGCGCCGTGCCGCGCCCCGGGGCGGGCTGCATCGGCGCCGCGCTCCACGGTCTCCACCAAGGTGTTCCAGGCCTGGCAATGCGGGCACTGGCCCTGCCACTTGGCAGACTTGCCGCCGCATTCGGAGCAGATGTAAACGGTTTGGGGTTTGGCCACCGGCTTACTCCACCCGTACCGGCACGCGCGCGGCCAGGGCGCACATCAGCTCGTAGCCCAGGGTGCCGGCCGAGGCGGCGACTTCGTCGATGCAGAGCTCGGCCTGCGCGTCCTGGCCCCACAGCAGCACGGGGCTGCCGATCATGGGCTGGCCGCCGGCGGCGAACACGGGTTCGAGATCGACGGTGATCATGTCCATCGACACCCGGCCGACCAAGGTCGTGCGCACCCCGTCCACCACCACGGGCGTGCCGTTCGGCGCGACGCGCGGGTAGCCGTCGGCATAGCCACAGGCGACCACGCCGATGCGCATGGGGCGAGCCGCGGTGAAGCGCGCGCCGTAACCGACGGATTCGCCTGCGGCGATGGACTGGAGGTCGATCAGCTCGCTGCGCAGGCTCATGGCCGGTTGCAGATCCCAGTGCGCGGCGTCAGGCGCCAGGCCGGTGGGCGAGCTGCCGTAGAGCGCGATGCCGGGCCGTACCCAGTCGGCGGCCACGCGGGGGTCGGCACCGTGCACCAGGACGGCGGCCGAATTGGCCAGGGTGCGTTCGCCGCTCAAATCGCCCACGCCGCGGGCAAAGCGCGCCAGCGCTTCGTCCACGCCGCCGGCCTCGTCGGCACAGGCGAAGTGGGTCATATGGGTGATTTCGCCCACCTGCGGCAGAGCGCTCAGCCGCTCCCACGCGGCGGCGTAGGCCTCGGGCTGGAAGCCCACGCGGTTCATGCCCGTGTTCAGTTTGAGAAACACGCGATGCGCGCGGCTGCCCCGGTGCATGGCGAGCCAGTCGATCTGTTCGCGGCAATGCACCACATGCCAGAGATTGAGCCGCTCGCACAGCGCCAGGTCTTCCGGGGCGAAACAGCCCTCGAGCAGCAGAATGGGGCCGACCCAGCCCAGGGCCCGCAGTTGTTCGGCCTCGGCCAGATCGAGCAGGGCGAAACCGTCGGCCGTGCGCAGCGCACCGTAGGCTCGGGCGATGCCGTGGCCGTAGGCATTGGCCTTGACGACGGCCCAGACCTTGCTCCTGGGGGTGGCGCGGCGAACGCGGGCCAGGTTGTGGGAGAGTGCGGCCGTGTGGATCACGGCGGAAATCGGGCGGGGCATGTCGGCACGGTCGGATGAAAACAGAGCCATTGTCGCAAGGAAACGCCCTGACGCTCCAGGCTTGCTTCACCCTTGTGGGGCAAGCCTTCGGGGTGGCCCGAAGCCGCCATGTCTGTGCGATAAACTGCGGCAGCCTGTGCGGCCGGGACAAGCCGCATGAGGCGCGTCCATTCCCTTCTCGTTTCCGCCCCACGACCAGACACAGGGCCCCGCAGCGCGGGCAGCCACTCGATGAAAAAAGGTTTTTACTGGATCATGGCGGCGCAGTTTTTTTCTTCGCTGGCCGACAACGCGCTGCTCATCGCCGCCATCGCTCTGCTGGTGCAGATGCAGTCACCCGATTGGATGACGCCGCTGCTCAAGTTCTTTTTCACCATCTCCTATGTGGTGCTCGCGCCCTTCGTGGGCGCCTTCGCCGACGCCATTCTGAAATGGAAGGTGATGTTCATCACCAATCTGGTGAAGGTGGCCGGCCTGGTGCTCATGCTGTTCTCGGTGCATCCGCTGCTGGCCTACGGCGTCGTCGGCCTGGGGGCTGCGGCCTACTCGCCGGCCAAGTACGGCATCCTCACCGAGCTGCTGCCGCCGCAGCAACTGGTCGCGGCCAATGGCTGGATCGAGGGCACCACGGTCAGCTCCATCATCCTCGGCACGGTGCTGGGCGGGTTTCTGGTGAGCCGGTCGGCCTCGAATGTCCTGCTGGGGCTGCCCGGTCTGGCGGCGCTGGGCATCGACACCACGCCCGAGTCGGCTATCCTGGTCATCACCCTGGTGTATCTGGTGGCCGCCCTGTGCAATCTGCGCATTCCCGACACGGGCGCGCGCTACGAAAAGCAGAAGGCCCGGCCCATCGCGCTGTTGATGGATTTTGCCCATTGCACCAAGGTGCTGTGGACTGACAAGCTGGGGCAGATCTCGCTGGCGGTGACCACGCTGTTCTGGGGCGCAGGCGCGACGCTGCAGTTCATCGTGCTCAAGTGGGCCGAATATGCCCTGGGCCTCGATCTCACCATGAGTTCGGTGATGCAGGCGGCCGTGGCCCTGGGGGTGGCGGTCGGCGCCATCAGCGCGGCGGTGCGCGTGCCGCTGAAAAAGAGTCTGAGCGTGCTGCCGCTGGGTGTGGGCATGGGACTGACCACGGTGGCGCTGGCTTTCTTCCACCGCGATCTGCTGCCCGATGTGACGTTGCATCTGTGGACGCTGCAGTTGCCGCTCTACATGTTGGTGGCCTACGGTGTCATGGTCTTCATCGGGGCGCTGGCGGGCTATTTCGTGGTACCGATGAACGCCCTGCTGCAGCACCGCGGCTATGTGCTGCTGTCGGCCGGGCATTCGATCGCGGTGCAGAACTTCAACGAGAACCTCAGCGTGTTGCTGATGCTGCTGTTCTACGCCCTGCTCATCCGTCTTGATCTGCCGGTGCCGTGGGTGATCGCGCTGTTCGGCGCCTTTGTCAGCCTGACCATGTTCCTGGTCATCCTCTGGTACCGGCGCAACCAGCGCGAGCGCGACTGGACGCAACTGATCGGCGAACCGCGCCACGACGGCGCCGCGCACTGATCCTTCGGGTCTGAGGCATGGATGCTTTGCGACTGGGCCCTCTCGTCTTGCCCTGGACGCCGTTGTTGCTCGTGCTGGGCTACGCCGTGGCCGTGTGGGCGGCGGGCCTGGCGCAGAAGTCCGGCCGGGGCAACGCCGAACCCCTGCTGCTTCCCTTGCTGGTTCTGGCGCTGGTGGCGGCCCGTGCCGGGTTCGTGGCACGACACCGTGCAGACTATTCCAGCGTGCTGGCGATGCTCGACATCCGCGACCGCGGCTTCGACCCCTGGGTCGGCTGGGCCACGGGGGTGGTGGCGGTGGGGCTGGTCGCCTGGCGGCGTTCGGCGCTGCGGATCAGCCTGCCGCTGAGTGCCGGTGCTGGAGCGGCCATTGTGCTGGCCGGATTCGGTGCGCTGGCTCTGCTGCAACCGCCTCGTCCGCCCTTGCCCGATCTCACCCTGCAGACCTTGCAGGGCCGCCCGGTGGCGCTGGCAAGCCTGCGCGGCCAGCCCGCCGTGGTCAATCTGTGGGCCACCTGGTGCCCGCCTTGCCGACGCGAGTTGCCCCTGCTGATCAGGGCCGCGCAGCAGCAGACCGGGGCGCGCATCGTACTGATCAACGAAGGCGAGCCCGCCTCGCGCGTGGCGGCCTATCTGGCGAGCGAGCGCCTGGGCCAGCCGGAGATCCTGCTCGACCCGGACAGCCGGCTGCTGTCGGCCTATCGGTCGCCCGGCCTGCCCACCACCTTGTTCATTGGCGCCGATGGCCAGGTGAAGCAGTTGCACATCGGCGAGCTTTCGGCGGCGACGCTGCAGCAGGGCGTCGCCGCGTTGCGGCGATAAGCCACAAGCGCTTCGCCGCGCCTTTAGGCGCGGGTGCCCAGGGCCTTGCGCCGGGCGGCGTGCAGCAGGCGGCGGGCCGATTCGTCGGCGAGCTGGCGGCCGTGCTGCGCCATCCAGTCGAGTGCCAGGCGGCCCAGCGCGGTAGAAGGATGGCGCGGATCGATCGGGCAATGGAAGTGGCGCACCCAGTTGGGCACATCGGCCGCGGGCATGGGCCGCGCCAGGGCATAGCCCTGGCCGGCGTCGGCACCCAGCAGGGTCGCGGCCTCGACCAGATCGGGCGTCTCCAGCCCTTCGACCACGACCCACAGGCCCAGACTCTGGGCCAGCTGCACCAGGGCGCCGATGAAACCGATGGCCTGCTCGGGATCGCGCCCGGCTTCGCGCACCAGACTCTGGTCGATCTTGACGGTGTGGAAGGGCAGGGTGCGCAGGCGCAGCAGGCTGGAGTAGCCGCTGCCCAGATCGTCCATGACCAGCCGCACTCCGGTGGCGGCGAGTTCGCGCACGGCGTCGTCGCGGCGCTTCGGGTCGTCGAACTCGGCGTTTTCCAGCATTTCGAGCGACAGGCGCTCGGGCGCCACGCCCGCGCTCTGCAGCGCCGAGGCCACGCGGTCGCGGCAGTCGGGCTGCAGCAGCACGTCGAGCGGCAGGTTCAGACTCAGGTTCAGGCGCACGCCCTCGATGTCCCAGCGGGCGATGTGGTCCAGCGTCTGCTCAAGCCCGCCGCGGAACAGGCGCGTCAACTCCGCGTGGCCGAACCAGGGCAGGAACTGCCCCGGCAGGGCGAGGCTGCCGTCGTCCATGCGCAGGCGGGCGAGGGCCTCGACGCCGTAGGGCTTGCCGGTCTGCAGGTCGACCACGGGTTGCAGATGCATCTCCAGCCCATGATCGAACAGGCTGGTGCGCCAGCGCTGGCGCAGGGCCACGGGCACGGGCGGCTGGCGGCCGTGGGCGTGCAGGCGCTGCCAGGCGCGGCTGAGGGTCTGGCCCAGGTTGTCGAGAAAGCTGCGCGCCGCGCTGCGTTCGAACATGGCGGGGTAGCCGCCGTACAGGCTGAGCACGACCACCACGCGACCGTTGCGGTCGGTCAGCGGAATGGAGGCGGCGCTGCGGATGCCGGCTTCGAGCGCCGCATCGCGCCACGGGGCGCCGGCTTCGTCGAGCGCGTAGCTGGCCAGCGTGCTGACCTGCTCGGTCTGCCAGGCTGCGGCCGTGGGGCCGATGCTTTCGGCGTGCGAGCCCTGCAGTTTGGGGACCTTGAGCGCGCCGTAGTGCTTCTGCATGGCGCGGGCGAAGGGCTCCAGCCCCGACGAGAGTTCGACGACGAACTCGCCGTTGGCGTCGGGCGCGCCCATGCCCGCGGCCTTCAACCCGGGCAGGGTGATGAGCCGGTCGAGGGCCATTTGCATGAACTCGCTCCAGGGCGCGCCGTCCTGCAGCGCGTGCTCCAGGGCGATGACGCATTGCTGGTAGCGCTCGCGCAGCGCCTGCGCGGCTTCCACCTCGGTCTGCAGTTCGGACTGCATGCGCGCGGTGAGCAACTGGACGATGCGCCGGCGGTCGCGCGAGCGTGCGGGCATCGCGTGACTCATGTCGATCAGGGCCTGCAGATAAAGCCCGGCCGACTGCACCAGCAGCCGCGTGGGCACGCCCACCAGCGCGTGGATCTGGCCGATGTGCGTGGCTTCGCGCACATGCTCGGCCTCCAGCAGTTCCGGGCCGAGCAGCCGCCGGAAATGATCGACCTGCCGCGCCTTGAGGTGGGCGAACTCCGCCGGGGTGAGGTGGCTGAGCAGCAGGCCGGATTCGGTGTCGCGCCCGACCAGGGCATAAAACTGGTCGATGAAGGCAGCTGCCACGCCGTGGTAATGCGGGGCGGCGATGCGCAGCAGGGCCTCGGCCTGGGGACCGTAGGGTTGGGGCAGCCAGTGGTCGATGCCGTCCTCGAGCAGATCCGACTCGACCTCGTGCCCCCAGCGCAGCCACCAGTGCTGGCGGGTGCGCTTGTGCAGCTTGATGCTGTGCAGCGCGCCATCGGCGCGGCGCAGGAGGGTGTCGGGATCGTCGCCGTCATGCGGGAACACGGCCAGGCCCAGGCTGAGGCCGAGATGGCTGATATTGTTTTCGGGCAGGGGCACCGCAAGCGGGAGCAGTTCGCCCAGATCTGCCAGACGGCGCTCGATATCCGCGTCGCCCTCGGGGCCTTCGATCACCAGCACGAACTCGTCGCCGCCGATGCGCGCGAGCAGATCGCGCGCATGGAGGCCGGCGCCCAGTTGCTGCGCCACCTGTTTGAGGACGGTATCGCCCGCGGCGTGGCCCCACAGATCGTTGATGGCCTTGAAGTCGTCGAGATCGAGCAGGCCGATGGCCAAGACGGCACCGCGCGTCCGGGCTTCATCGAGCCGATTCGGCAGCCATTCATCCAGGGCGTAGCGGTTGGGCAGATGCGTGAGCGCATCGTGTCGGGCCTGCCAGCGCATACGCTCGTCGGCGGCATGGCGTTCGCTCACGTCCTGCGCCACCCACACGGAATCGACCCCGGGCTGGCCGGTGACGGCCTGGCCGGTGAGTTCGCACCAGAACAGGCTGCCATCGCTGCGGCGCATGGGCACTTCGCGCGTCACCGATTCGCCCCGCGCCATCGCGGCGTACAGATCGGCTCCGACCGAGGCGAATACGGCATCGTCGGCATAGAGCGCACGGGCCGGCAGACCTTGCAGCGACGCGGTGTCGGCATAGCCGAACATGCGGGCCATGCGCGCGTTGCCGCTGCGGACGATGCGCTCGCCCACCAGCGCGATGGCCACCAGCGCGTTGTCGAGCATGGCCTGACGCAGCCGCTCGGCCGACTCGCGCTCGCGCTGCAACTGATCCATATGCAGGAGGGCGCCCACCATGGAGGCGACGAATTCGAGCAGTCTGCGCTCGTCCGCATTGGGGGCGCCGGGTTCCAGCCCGGTGAGGGCGAAGCTGCCGATCACCTGGGCGCCATCGCGCACGGGCCAAGACCAGCACGAGCGCAGATGCCATCGCTCGGCGACGGCGCGCAGATCGTTCCAGCGATCATCCGCGGGAATGTCTTCGATGAAAGTGGGGGCGTTGTGGAGCACCGCATTGCCGCAGGAACCCGCATACGGACCGGGTTTGAGGCCGTCAAGCGCGGCCAGCATGTCGGGTGGACTGCTGGGCGCCGTCAACGGATGCAGAGCGCCATCGGGCCCCATGCGAAGGACGCTGGCGATGCGACCCGGCGCAGACGCTTCGGCCATGCGGCACAGCATGGCCGCCAGCTCGGCGATGGGGCGCCCTTCGGCCAGGCCCCGGAGAAGTTCGCTGGGCAGGTCGAGCAACCGGAGGGAAATCTCCCGTTCTTGCATGTCTGAGCCTGATGGATGCGCACACACGATGAGCGCTGGTGGGTGCCAATCCGTCGCCATCGTCCTGAATAGGCCCAACTTTACGATGTTGCCCGCGTGTTTGGCGTGAATTTTGTCGCAAAAGTCTTATGCGAATGACACTGCCGGTTTGGTCCGGCAGGGCCGCCGTCCACGCTGGGCCACGCAGGGCGGCGGCGCCTTCGCTATCCTGCGGGGCTGGCGCGTCGCGGGCCGCAAGTCCACCCGTGGCGCCGGTTCGCGGCGTCTGCCTCCATGGCTGTTTTCTTGTGCCTCGAACGCGTCTTCCGTCCGCGATGGGCTTGACGGCTGGCTGATGGCAACCTGTTCTTCCCATGCACCCTTCCCGCTTCACCCTGGCCGCGATCGGCGGTCTGATGCTCAATGCCTTCGTCTGGGGCGTGTCCTGGTGGCCGTTCCGCCATCTCAACGGTCTGGGGCTGAACCCGCTGTGGGCCACGGCCCTGATGTATGCGGTGAGCACCGCGATCATCGTGGCGGCACGGCCGTCGGCCCTGCGGGCCTTGTGGCGGCACCCGCCGCTCTGGGGCATTCTGATCGCGTCTGGCGCAACCAATGCCGCGTTCAATTGGGGGGTGACCGAGGGCGACGTGGTGCGGGTGGTGCTGCTGTTCTATCTCATGCCGGTGTGGGCCACGCTGCTGGCGCGCTGGCTGCTGAACGAGCGTTTCACCCGGCTGGTCGGTCTGCGCCTGGCCCTGGCGCTGGCGGGCGCCATGGTGGTGTTGTGGCCGCGGGGGGGCGGCCTGCCGCTGCCACAGCATCCGGCGGACTGGCTGGGCGTGGTGGGCGGCATGTTCTTCGCGCTCAACAACGTGTTATTGCGCAAGTATGCCCATACGCCGCCGGAGGCCCGCGGGCTGGCCATGTTCGCCGGTGGGGTGATCGTGGCGGGCGGTGTGGCGGCGGTGCTGACGGCGCAGGGCAGCGTCTCCCCGGTGCCCGCGCTGGCCCCGGCGTGGGGCGTGGTCGTGGTGCTGATGGCGCTGGCGTTTCTGGCGGCGAATCTGGGCTTGCAGTACGGCGCCGAGCGTCTGCCGTCCACGATGACCGCGGTGGTGATGACGGTGGAAATCGTGTTTGCCAGCTGTAGCGCCGTGCTGCTCGGGGCCGAACATCTGTCCGCACAGGCCTTGTTCGGTGGTAGTCTGATTCTGCTGGCCATCCTGCTGGCGGCCTGGCCCCGCGCGGCAGCGCCGCAGATGGCCTGATCTGCTGTTTTGGGAGATCCTGACATGACCGCTGCGGCCCCTGTTCACACCGCGTTCGATTTTTCCGCGCTCGATATCGAGGGGCATGAGCAAGCGCTGGCGCGGTGGCGCGGCCGGGTGCTGCTCATCGTGAATACGGCCAGCGCCTGTGGCTTCACGCCGCAATACGCCGGGCTCCAGGCCTTGCAGGAACGCTATGGGCTGCAGGGGTTCACGGTGTTGGCGTTTCCCTGCAACCAGTTCGGCGCGCAGGAGCCGGGCAGCGCCGAGGAGATCGCGCAGTTCTGCACCAGCCGCTATGCCACGACTTTTCCCTTGTTCGCCAAGGTCGAGGTCAATGGCGAGCATGCGCATGCGCTGTGGCGCTGGCTGACCCGCGAGGCTTCGGGCCTGCTGGGCTCGCATGCCATCAAGTGGAACTTCACCAAGTTTCTGGTCGGGCGCGACGGCCAGGTGCTCAAGCGCTATGCGCCGCAGGATCGACCGGAATCCATCGGTCCCGATATCGAAATGGCGCTGCAGGCCCCGGCCTGAGCAGACCGCGCGCCATCTCCCGATGGTGCGCGGTTCAGTGGCGGAAGCCGCCGCTTGCCGTGATACTGGTGGTGTCCACGTAGTCCGAGCCCGAGTGGTTGTCGGGCGAGAGGCGCAAGATGAAGCCGCCGAGATTCTCGTTGCCCATGCCGTTGAGCGCGTCCATCAGGCTGGCACGGCTGAGGTTCTTGCCGGCCTTGCGCAGCGCGAGCACCAGCACCTTGGCGTCGATATAGCCTTCCAGGCTGGTGAAGTCGTAGTCGTTCTTGTGACCGGCGGCGCTCATGGCGGCCTGGTAGTCGCGCACCAGCGGGCTCACGGTGGAAAAGGGGAAAGGGACCACCTGGGTAATGATGACGCCGTTGCCCTGTGGTCCCAGCGCCTTGGCCAGCGCCTCGGAGCCGACGAAGCTGACGTTGGCGAACTGGCCGCCATAGCCCTTGGCGATGGCCTGCTGGTTGAACGCGGCGACTTCGGTGTAGGTGCCCACTTCGACGATGAGGTCGGGTTTGGCCGGAAGGATGGAGGCCAGCGCGCCTGCCACGTCCACGGTGTTGCGCTTGACGGTGCCGGTGGCCACGGGCTTGAGGCCGTGCGCGGCCAGCGCCTTCTGCACCCCGGTGAGACCGGCCATGCCGTAAGCGTCGTCCTGGTAGAACACGGCGATCTTTTTCAGACCGAGGAACAGGAACTGATCGACGATCTTGCGGGTTTCGTCGTTGTAGCTGGCGCGGATGTTGAAGATGTAGGGATCGACCGGGGTGCGCAGCCCCATGGCGCCGGTGAACGGGCCGATCAGGGGGATGCCGGCCTGGTCGATCAGCGGCTTGGCCGCCAGGGTGGTGGGGGTGCCGACATAGCCGAGCAGCGCGAACACGTCGCCGCCGTTGATGAAGGTCTTGGTGTTGGCCACGGCGCGGGGCGGCTCGTAGCCGTCGTCGAGGCTGAGCAGCTTCAGGCTGCGCCCGGCCACGCCACCGTCGGCATTCACCTGTTTGAAATACGCCTCGATGCCCATGCGCAGGCGGATACCGAGCTGGGCCGCGGGGCCTGTGAGCGGCGCCGACTGGCCGATGACGATTTGCGAGTCGGTCACGCCCGGCGTCGCGGCGAACGCGGGGCTCAGCAGACTCAGGCACAGCAACAAGGCAGCGAAGAATTTCATCTGGGTCTCGAACAAGGTTTGCGCCGCCCTCCACGGGTGGGCACCGTGTGGGGAAAACGCAGGAAAGACAGCGGTGGGCGAAGACCCAGGGTCAGGCGTCCAGGTTGCGATGGCGGGCCCCCCGGCCCCGGTGGATCACTGACTGATCTCATTGTCCTCAAGCCGCACCGGCCTGACAACTGAGCCGGGCGGAAATCCAACAGATGCGGTTCGGCCAGTGCGACCGGCTCAAGGCTTGCCGTGCAGCGCCTCGTCGAGAAGTTCCACCCAATGTTGCACGGGGATGGTGGTGCCCGTCTGAAGGTGCTGGATGCAGCCGATATTGCTGCTGACGATGCGCTGCGGCGCGGTCTCGGCCAGATGCTGCAGCTTGCGGTTGCGCAGTTCCTTCGACAGCTCGGGTTGCAGCACCGAGTAGGTGCCGGCCGAGCCGCAGCACAGATGGCTTTCCAGCGGCAGCTTGACCTCGAAGCCCAGGTCGCGCAGCAGGGCCTCGGCCTTGCCGCGTACTTGCTGCGCGTGCTGCAGGGTGCACGGCGGGTGGTAGGCAAGGTGATCAACCGGCTTGTTCTTCAGCAAGGTTTTGAGCGGTGCGGCGAACTGCGGCAGATATTCGCTGATGTCGAGGCACAGCGCGCCGATGCGCTGGGCGCGATCGGCGTAGGCGGGGTCGTGCTGCAGGTGGTGGCCATACTCCTTGACCATGGCGCCGCAGCCCGAGGCGTCCATCACGATGGCTTCGACCGCCCCGCTTTCCACCAGCGGCCACCAGGCATCGACATTGCGTTTCATGTCGGCCAGCGCGCCGTCGTGGTCGGCCAGATGCTGGCGGATGGCGCCACAGCAGCCCGCGCCATCGGCCAGCAGCGGCTGCACCCCCACGGCATCGAGCACGCGGGCGGTGGCCGCGCCGATATTGGGCATCAGCGCAGGCTGCACGCAGCCCCCCAGCATCAGCACCTTGCGGGCGTGGGGGGCCTGCGGGCGCTTGCCCGAGCGCTGCCGCGGCGGCACCTTGTCGCGCAGCGCGGCGGGCACCAGTGGACGCAGCGCCTGGCCGAGTTTGAGCGCCGGTGCGAACAGGCTGGACGTCATGCCTTCGCGCAGGGCCCAGCGGGCGAGCTTTTCGCCCGCGGGACGTTCCACCTTGGCATCGACCACGGTACGGCCGATGTCCACCAGGCGGCCGTATTCCACGCCGGAGGGGCAGGTGGTCTCGCAGTTGCGGCAGGTGAGGCAGCGGTCGAGGTGGAGCTGGGTGTTGCGGGTGGGCGCCTCGCCTTCGAGCACCTGCTTGATCTGGTAGATGCGACCGCGCGGACCGTCGAGTTCATCGCCCAGCAGTTGATAGGTGGGACAGGTGGCGGTGCAGAAGCCGCAGTGCACGCAGTTGCGCAGAATGGCCTCGGCCTGCTGGCCCTCGGGCGTGCCGGCGAATTCGGGACTGAGATGGGTTTCCATCGTGATCAGAAGAGGGTGGGAAACACGCCGTGCGGATCGAAGGCGGTCTTGATTTGGCGCTGAATGCGCAGAAGCGTGGCTTGCGTGGGTTCGAACACGGGAGCGTTGGCATCGCCGCCGCGAAAGCGTGTGGCATGGCCGCCGGCCTGGCGCGTGGCTTCGAGAATGATGGAAGCGGGCGCGGCGCTGATCAGCCAACGCAGGCCGCCGAACCATTCCACCAACTGCGTGCCCGACAGATCGAGCGCCGGCGCGGTGGTGGGCAGCGACAGGCGCCACAGGGCAGCCTGAGAATCGCCCGGCCAGGTCGGTGTGAACCACGGCAGCGTCTGCTCGCGCAGCGCCGTCCAGAAAGTCGTGGCGTCCGCATCGGCCATGCGCTCGCCGCCCAGCCTGGCGCAGGCGGCCTGCACCGCGGCCCGCGCCCCTCGCAGCCGCACCGTGAGCACGCCCTTGCCCGAGCCGCCGCTGCGGTCGGGCAGCCAGGCGCTGGCGTTGAGCGGCAGCGGCTGGGCGGCCCAGGCGTTGCAGCGGGCGATGGCTTCGTCTTGCGTCATGGCAAAACGCAGGCTGGTTTCCGCAGGGGCCATGGGCAGGATCTTGAGCGACACGTCGAGAATGACGCCGAGCGAGCCCAGCGAACCGCACAGCAGCCGCGAGACGTCGAAGCCGGCGACGTTCTTCATCACCTCGCCGCCGAAGCGCAGCACCTCGCCGCGGCCGTTGAGCAGGCTGGCGCCCAGCACATAGTCGCGCACCCCGCCCGCGCTGATGCGCGCCGGCCCGCTCATCGCGCTGGCCACCATGCCGCCCAGCGTGGCCTGCCCGCCGCTGGCGCGGGCGAAGTGCGGCGGCTCGAACGGCAGGAACTGATGATGTTCGGCCAGCGCCGCTTCGATTTCGGTGAGCGGCGTGCCGGCCCGGGCGGTGATGACCAGCTCGGTCGGCTCGAAGTGGGTGATGCCCGACAGCAGCGTGGCGTCGAGCGTGTGTTCGGCGGTGTCGGCGCCGCTGTGCTGCGCGGCGGCCCACCACGGCGCCTTGCTGCCGCCGCCATGAATGCGGATGCGCTCGCCGCGCGAGGCGGCTTCGCGCACCAGGTCTTGCCAAAGAGGGATCAGAACGTCTGCTTGCATGGGGAGGGAGGGCGCCGCGGCGCGGGGCCGCAGCCAGGATCTGGATGACGATGCGGCGCGTTAAAACCGCGGAAGGTCGGGAAAGGGCAGGAGCCCGCCGCGCACATGCATCTTGCCGTACTCGGCGCAGCGGGCGTGGGTGGGGATCTGCTTGCCGGGATTGAGCGTCTCTCCCGGATCGAAGGCGCGGCGGAAGGCGAAGAACTGCTCGCGCTCCTCGGGGCTGAACTGCACGCACATGGCGTTGATCTTCTCGAAGCCCACGCCGTGCTCGCCGGTGACGGTGCCGCCCATGGCCACGCTGGTCTCCAGGATCTCGGCGCCGAACGCCTCGGCGCGGTGCAGCTCGCCGGGCTGGTTGGCATCGAACAGGATGAGCGGGTGCAGGTTGCCGTCGCCCGCATGGAACACGTTCACGCAGCGCAGCCCGTACTTGCCCTCCATGCCCTGGATGGCTTCGAGCATGTCGGCCACGCGCTTGCGCGGAATGGTGCCGTCCATGCAGTAATAGTCGGGCGAGATGCGGCCGGTGGCGGGGAAGGCGTTCTTGCGTCCGCTCCAGAAGCGCAGGCGCTCGGCCTCGCTTTCGCTGCACTTCAGCGCCGTGGCACCGCAGCGCGACAGCACCTCGGTCATGCGGCCGATCTCTTCTTCCACTTCCTCGGGCGTGCCGTCGCTCTCGCACAGCAGAATGGCGCGGGCGTCGAGGTCGTAACCCGCGTGCACGAAGGACTCGGCCGCCACGGTCATGGGCTGGTCCATCATTTCCAGACCTGCCGGAATGATGCCCGCGGCGATGATGGCCGCCACCGCGTCGCCCGCCTTGCGCAGGTCGTCGAAGCTGGCCATGATGCAGCGCGCCAGCACGGGTTTGGGCAGCAGTTTGACCGTCACTTCGGTGACGACCATGAGCATGCCTTCGCTGCCGATCACCGCGGCGAGCAGATCGGGGCCGGGACAGTCGCAGGCCAGACCGCCCACGGTCAGCGGCTCGCCTTCGACGGTGTAGCCGCGCACCTGCAGCACGTTGTGCACCGTGAGGCCGTATTTGAGGCAATGCACGCCGCCAGAGTTTTCGGCGATGTTGCCGCCGATGGTGCAGGCGATCTGGCTGCTCGGATCGGGCGCGTAGAACAGACCGTGCGGCGCCGCGGCCTCGGAGATGGCCAGGTTGCGCACCCCGCATTCCACCGTGGCGGTGCGGGCGACGGGGTCGACGCGCTTGATGCGGTTGAACCGCGCCAGCGCCAGCAGCACGCCGTCTTCGTTGGGCAGGGCGCCGCCCGAAAGGCCCGTGCCGGCGCCGCGGGCGACCACCGGCACGTTCAGCCTGTGGCACGCCTTGAGCACGGCCGCGACCTGGGCCTCGGTTTCCGGCAGCACGACGACCAGGGGTTTGCGCCGATAGGCCGAAAGGCCGTCGCACTCGTAGGGCGTGACCTCCTCCGGCTGCCAGAGCAGGATGTGCGGCGGCACCACCGCGCCGAGCGCGGCGACCACTTCGGCCTGCCGCGCCGCGCGCGCGGCCAGGTCGGGTTGGAGGGGGGCATTCATCGCGAGTCGTCCGGAAAAAGTCGTTGTCGTGCGCAGGGGTTTCAAACCCCTTTCTTGGGTGGCAGATTATCCCGTTTGCTGCGCTGCAGCGGGGCAGGAGTAACCCGACTTTTTGCGTTTTGTCGAACGCAAAGCTGTGTTGCGCAAAAAGTAGGGACGCGGCGCGCAACGGCGAGGGGAACTGATGTCCGTTTTCGGCCAGACGGCGGCGCGCCGGGCGACTAGAGTGAAGGCATGCAACTCGATCCCGACACCTGTTACAGCGCGCTGCTCACCCGCGACCGCCGCTTCGATGGCTGGTTTTATGTGGGCGTCTCGTCCACCGGGGTGTATTGCCGGCCGGTGTGTGCCGTGCGCACGCCGCTCAAACGCAACTGCAGCTTCTATCCCAGCGCGGCGGCGGCGGAGCAGTCGGGCTATCGGCCCTGCCTGCGCTGCCGCCCCGAGCTGGCGCCGGGCCACGGCGTGCTCGATCTCTCCGGCCAGCTCGCCCGCGCCGCGGCCGCGCTGATCGACCAGGGGCTGACCGATCGCGACGGATTGAGCACCGTCGCGAGCCGGGTGGGCGTCACGCCGCGGCACCTGCGGCGCATCTTCGAAGCGGAGTTCGGCGTTTCGCCGGTGGCGTATGCGCAGACGCAAAGGCTGCTGCTGGCCAAGGGCCTGCTCACCGACACGGCGCTGCCCATGGCCGCGGTGGCCGGCGCGGCGGGCTTTGGCAGCGTGCGGCGGTTCAATCACTTGTTCCGCACCCGCTATGGCCTGACGCCGCAGCGGCTGCGACAGACGGGCGGCGGCTCCGGGCAGGAAGACCTGCTCACCGTGTCCCTGGGCTACCGGCCACCTTACGCCTGGAGCCAGATGATCGGCTTTCTCGCGCGCCGCTCGGTGGACGGCGTGGAGCGCGTCAGCGCCGACCGCTACAGCCGCGCCGTCGCTTTCGCCGGCGAGCCGGGCGCGGTGCCGGTCACGGGCTGGATCTCGGTGACCCACGAACTTGAGCGCCACGGCCTGCGCCTCACCCTGCCGACCCGGCTGTCGCCGCACATCGGCCGCATTCTGGCGGGCGTGCGGCGGCAGTTCGACCTCGGTGCGCGTCCCGATCTGATCGACGCCCATCTGCCCGAGTTCGCCGCCGAAGTGCCCGGCCTTCGCGTGCCCGGCGCGTTCGACGGGTTCGAGATCGCCATGCGCGCCGTGATCGGCCAGCAGATCGGCCTGCCGCAGGCATGCGGCATTCTGGCCCGCCTGGCGCAGCGTCACGGCACTCCCGTGGCCGATGCGCCCGAGGGTCTGTGCCGAACCTTGCCCGACGCGTCCACGCTCGCCGCCAGCACGCCCGAGGCGCTTCGCGCCTGCGGCCTGACCGGCGCCCGCGCCCTCAGCCTGCACGCGCTGGCCGAAGCCGTGGCCAGCGGACGCGTTGCGCTGCAGCCGCTCGCCCCTGTCGAACCCACCCTTGCGGCGCTGCAGGCCTTGCCCGGCATCGGCGACTGGACGGCGCAGGTGATTGCGCTGCGCGGTCTGGGCTGGCCGAATGCCTTTCCCGCCGGCGATCTGGTGCTGCGCAAACAACTCGGCCTGACCCGTCCGGCCGATGTGCTGGCCCATGCCGAGCGCTGGGCGCCGTGGCGGGGCTATGCCGCGGTGCATCTGTGGCGCCGCGCGACTGAAGGAGAACGATCGTGAAAAACGTCTTGGTCATTGACAGCCCGCTGGGGGCGCTGCAACTCGCCGCGGATGGCGATGCGCTGGTCGGGGTGCACTTCCTCGACGCGGCATCGCCTGCATCGGCAATCGCCGCCGCCACGCCTGTGCTGCGGCGAGCGCAGGCGCAACTGCGGGCCTATTTCCGCGGCGAGGCCGTCGTCTTCGATCTGCCCTTGCGGCCCGAAGGTACGCCGTTCCAGCAGTCGGTCTGGCGCACGCTGCAGACCGTGCCCGCCGGGCAGACGATCAGCTATGCGACGCTGGCGCAGCGCCTCGGGCTGCCCGGCACCCATGCCCGCGCAGTGGGCGCGGCGGTGGGGCGCAACCCGCTGCTCATCATCGTGCCCTGCCACCGCGTCGTCGGCCATGACGGCGCGCTGACCGGTTACGCTGCCGGCCTGCCGCGCAAGCGGGTGCTGCTCGATCTCGAACGCGCCGCCCCATTCACCAAGATCCCCGCCACCACCCACCCGCGCGCGGCCTGAGGGCCACGGCCCGCGCGGCAAATGAGCCTTTCACGACCATGCCTTTCATCGAACTGTTTCTGCTCGCCGCCATCTGGGGCGCTTCTTTTTTGTTCCTGCGCATCGCCGTGCCCGAGTTCGGGCCGGTGCCGCTCATCGCGCTGCGCGTGGGCATTGCCACGCTGGTGCTGTTGCCGGTGCTGCGCACGGCCGCGGCGCGCGCCCAGTTTCGCAGCAAGTTGTGGCCGCTGCTGGTCGTCGGCGTGACCAACTCCGCGTTGCCGTTCACCTTGTTCGCGGTGGGCGCGCTGCACCTGGGCGCGGGCTTCGAGGCCATTCTGAATGCCACCACCCCGTTGTGGGCGGCCGTGCTGGGGGCGACGCTGTTCGGCGCGCCGATCGGCCGGGCGCAGATCGTGGGCCTGGGAGTTGGCCTGGTGGGCGTGATCGTTCTGGTCAGCGATCAGCCCGGGCTGTCGCAGGGCGCGGCGCACTGGGCGGTCGCCGCGGTGCTGCTGGCGCCGATGTCCTACGGCTATGCCGTGCACTACGCCCGCCGCCATCTGGCAGGGGTCGATCCGGCGCTCACCGCGTTCGGCAGCCAGCTCACGGCCGCGGCGGTGCTCGTCCTGCCCGCCGCGTACACCTGGCCTGCGCACGCCGTGCAGGCGGATATCTGGGCCGCCGTGGTGGCGCTGGGCGTGCTGTGCACCGGGGTGGCCTATGTGCTGTACTTCCGCCTCGTGGCGCAGATGGGCGCGGCCTATGCCGCCTCGGTCACCTTTCTGATCCCGGCCTTCGGCATGCTGTGGGGCGCGCTGTTCCTGCACGAGCCCGTGACCGGCGCCATGCTGGCGGGCTGCGCGATCATCCTGGTGGGCAC
>JAJTBQ010000292.1 GCA_021286835.1 Thiomonas sp. | reverse complement strand
GGGCGGCTCTATCCCGTGGAGGTGCGCTGGCGGCCTTTCGGGGTGGACAAGGGCGACGACCGCGACTTGTCGGCCGCCATTTGCGACGCGGTGGACGAGTTGTGGCGCATGGGTTCCGGCGACGTGCTGGTTTTCCTTCCGGGCGAGCGTGAGATCCGCGAGGCCGAAGCGGCGCTGCGCAAGCACCACCTGGACGCGCAGCGTGCGGGCGTGGAGATCCTGCCGCTGTACGCCCGGCTTTCGCAGGCCGAGCAGGACCGGGTGTTTGCCTCAGGCGGTGCGCGTCGCATCGTCCTGGCCACCAATGTGGCCGAGACCTCGCTGACCGTGCCGGGCATCCGCTATGTGATCGATTCGGGGCTGGCTCGAGTCAAGCGCTACAGCTACCGCAACAAGGTGGAAATGCTGCAGGTCGAGGCCATCAGCCAGGCCGCGGCGCAGCAGCGCGCGGGCCGCTGCGGCCGCGTGTCCAACGGCGTGTGCATCCGGCTCTACGACGAAGCCGGGTTTGCCGAGCGGCCGCGGTTCACCACGCCGGAAATCCAGCGGTCTTCGCTGGCTGCGGTCATCCTGCGCATGAAGGCGCTGGGGCTGGATGCGATCGAGCAGTTTCCGTTCATCGAGCCGCCGCCGGGCAAGGCCATCGCCGACGGCTATCAGTTGCTCACCGAACTGGGCGCCGTGGACGACCGCAATGCGCTCACTCCGCTGGGCCGCGAACTCGCCCGCCTGCCGCTGGACCCACGCATCGGCCGGATGATTCTCGAAGCCCGCAGCCGCGAAGCGCTAAGCGAGGTGCTGATCATCGCCGCGGCGCTGTCGGTTCAGGATCCGCGCGAACGCCCCGCCGAGGCGCAGCAGGCCGCCGACGAGGCCCACCGCAAGTTCAGCGATGAGCGTTCCGAGTTTCTCGGCTGGCTCAAACTCTGGGCGCACTACCACGAGGCCATTGCCCACAAGAAATCCCAGCGCAAGCTCTGGAGTGAACTGCGCGGCCAGTATCTGTCGCCGCTGCGCCTGCGCGAATGGCATGACGTGCACAGCCAGCTCCACACCCTGGTCGCCGAGCTGGGCTGGCGGCTCAACACCGCCGAGGCTACCTACGAGCAGATTCACTGTGCCTTGCTGAGTGGCCTGCTCGGCAACGTGGGCTACAAGGGAGATGATGAACCCCAATATCTGGGCGCCAGAGGCATACGGTTCGCCATCCATCCGTCTTCGCCGCTGGGTCGAAAAGCAGGGCGCTGGATCATGGCGGCTGAATTGGTGGAGACCAGCCGCCTGTATGCCCGAGGCGTGGCGCGCATCGAGCCGCAATGGCTGGAGCGTGTGGGCGCGCATCTGCTCAAGACCAGCCTGCTCGACCCGCATTGGGAGAAGAAGCCGGCGCAGGTCACCGCCTTCGAGCGGGCCACGCTGTACGGCCTGGTCGTGTACAACCAACGTCGGGTGGATTTCGGCCGTTTCGACGCCACCCAGGCGCGCGACATCTTTCTGCGCGAGGCGCTGGTGGCGGGCGAGTGGGACTGCCGCTGGCCGTTCTTCCAGCACAACCGAGCGCTGATCGCCGACATCGAACGGCTCGAACACAAGGCGCGCCGTCTCGACGTGCTGGTGGACGAGGAACTCATCCACGCCTTTTACGACCAGCAAGTGCCCGCCGAGGTGCACAGTGGCGCCAGCTTCGACCGCTGGTACCGCGACGCGGTCCGCGCCAACCCCAAGCTGCTGTTCCTGCAGCGCGACGAATTGATGCGCCACGAGGCGGCGGGCATCACCACCGAGGCCTTTCCCAATCGCCTCAAGCTCGGCGCCCTGGAGCTGCAGCTCGACTACACCTTCGATCCGGGAGGCGCGCGTGATGGCGTCACGGTGCTTGCTCCCCTGGCTGCGCTCAATCAGATGCCGGCGCAGCGTCTGCAATGGCTGGTGCCCGGTCTGCTCAAGGAGAAAATCCTGGCCTTGCTCAAGAGCCTGCCGCAGCGGCCGCGCTCCCGTCTCGTGCCGCTGCCGCAGACGGCCGAGACCTTCGCCGCACGGCTTACCTCGGACGATCGGTTTGGACAGGGCGACCTGTTCGATGCCTTGCGCGATCTGGTGCGCGAACACACCGGGCTGGCGCTGCAGCGCACCGATTTCAAGCTCGAAACGCTCGGCCCTCATCTTTTCTTCAATGTCCAGGTGATCGATGCCCATGGGCGACGCATCGACACCGGGCGCGATATCGACAAGCTGCGTGCCGACCATGGCCAGGCCTCGCGCAACGCGTTCGCGGAGCTGGCCAAGCTCAAAACCCGCCTGCCGCCACCGAATGAAGGCAAGGAGCAGTCGAAGGCTCCGGTATCGCCTGGCGAAGCCCCCGCCCGCCCCGCCCCAGGGGTGGGCCCGTTGCCCACCGACACCCTGCAAGGCCTGACCGACTGGACCTTCGACGCCTTGCCCGACCTGCTGGAGCTGCGTCGCGGCGCGCATACCCTGATCGGCTTTCCCGCCCTGGTGGACAAGGGCGGCGCGGTCGACGTGGAGGTGTTCGATACCGCCGAGGAAGCCGCGCGCCTGCACCGCGGCGGCCTGCGCCGCCTGTTCGCCCTGCAACTGCGCGAGCAGATCAAGCACGCGGAAAAGCATCTGCCCGGGTTTCAACAGGCGGCCATGCTGTTCATGGCACTGGGCACGGCCGAGCTATTGCGGTCGCAGAT
>JAJTBQ010000291.1 GCA_021286835.1 Thiomonas sp. | reverse complement strand
GCGCAGGTGGACAACCTGGCCCTGGTCGATCCCGACGGACGCACGCCCTTTCTGGGTTGGCGCAAACTGGCGGCCACCGGGCTGCATGTCGATTCCGCGCCGCTGGCGGTGCAGATGACGGCGCTGCAGGCGGTGGAGCCCTATGGCCGCATCGTCATCAATCCCGACCGCACGCTCAATGTGCAGGCCATTCTGCTGACACGCAAGCCTGTGTCCAGTCCGCCGCCGCCCTCGCCGGGAGAGGCCTACAAGCCGCTGCCCCTGGCGCTGCGCATCGACCGAACGGCCATCGTCAACGCCGACGTGGATTTCACCGACCAGTCCATCAAGCCCGATTTCCGGGTGCGCATGCAAAAACTCTCCGGGGTGATCAACGGCCTGTCGGACGCCCCCGACAGCAGCGCCCAGATCGAGCTCGATGGTCAGGTCAACGACTACGGGCAGGCCAGGGTGCGCGGCCATCTGCAACCCTTCCGCGCGACAAACGACACCGATGTCACCCTGCGTTTTCGCAACCTCGACATGGCGTCGATCTCGCCCTATTCGGGCAAGTTCGCCGGGCGCGCCATCGAGTCGGGGCGGCTCGACGCGAAGCTCGAATACAAGATCCAGAAAGCGCAGATGCAGGGCAGCAACGCGTTCACCATCACCCGCCTCAAGCTCGGCCCGCATGTCGACAGCCCAAGCGCGGTGAATCTGCCGCTCGACCTGGCCATCGCCGTCCTCGAAAACAGCGACGGCGTCATCGACCTCGATCTGCCGGTGCATGGCGACCTGAACAACCCCCAGTTCAGCTACGGCGGCATCATCTGGCACGCCATCGTCAACGTCCTGACCAAGATCGTCACCGCGCCGTTCCGCGCCCTGGGCGCCCTGTTCGGGGGTACGGACGACGGCACGCCGCAGGACGTGCATTTCGCCTCCGGCAGCGCCGTGCTGGCCCCGCCGGAGCGCGAGAAGCTGCTGCATATCGGCGAGGCCCTGGTCAAGCGTCCCCGGCTGGAACTGCAGGTGCCGCCCACGTTCAACGCCCAGCGCGACACGGCCGCGCTGCAGGAAGCCGCGGTCCGCCGCCAGGTTCTGGCCAAGCTGGGCGTGACCGTTCCGCCCGATGCCCGCCCAGGGCCGCTCGACCTGGGCAATGCCCGCACCCGCAACGCCATCAACGCCCTCTATCTCGATCAGCATCCCACCAGCGCGCTCGACGCCCTGAAAAAATCATTGCCCGAGGACGCCGGGAGCGAGCACGGCCTGCTGCGCGCCATGCTGGCCCAGCTTGCCAAGTCCGTGGCGATTCCTCAGTCGACCCTCGACGCACTGGCGCAGGCACGGGCCAAGGCCGTGTTCGCGGCGCTGACCACGGGCACCAAGGCGCTGCCGGTGGCGCGCGTGCATCTGGGCACCGCCCTCCAGGCCGACGACAAGGCCAAGGAAAAAGGCGTGACGCTGACCCTCGGTCTGAGCGCGGGGCAGGGCGGCGCGAGCGCGCCGGCCGCCGCAGCGGCACCACCGGCTGCGGCCTCGGCGGCCGCGAATGCAGCTCAAGGCAAGTAGGTGACCGGCCGCATCGCGAGAAACCGTTCCAGCGCCGGCGGGCGGTAATCCGCCAGGGCCGAGTGCCGACTGAGCGTGGAGGTGTGCACGCCTTCGTGGCCGGCGGGGTTGGCGATGCCGGGCTGACGTTCGCGCTCGCCCAGCAGCCGGTAGAACAACGTCATGCTGCTGCCCATCGGCGCTGCGGGTTCGCCATGGGGCGGCAGCAAGGCCGGGTCGAGCGCCAGGCCGCAGCGCTGGGCGCGGTCGGCCATCCAGAGCAGGGCGCTGTCGGACAGGCCGGTGAGGGGCAGGCCCCCGCCCACGTCGCTGTGCACCCCGGGAAACCAGGCCTGCTCCACGACCTGATCGGTGGCGTGGCTCTGCGTCTGCCACAGCGTGGGGATGAAGGGTTTGCGCCGCTCGTCGAGCGCGAGCGCCTGATAGCCGTAGCGCACATGACTGCTCAACGCCACGTCGTGAAATTCGTAGAACGATTTGGTCCAGAAGCGCAGCGGCGTGACCGGAATGCCCAGGGCACCCACGGTGTCCCACACGCCGATGAGTTCGATGGGCGCATCCGGCCAGGCATAGGCCTCGCGAAAGGCTTGCGATTGCGGCGCGTTGGGGTGGCTGTCGGGCGTGCGATCGCGGTAGAGCGTATAGGCCTCGTCGATGCGATCGACGAACTGCGGGCGCAGGATGCCGCAATTGCGGATCAGCCCGCCCACGCTGCGCACGGTGTAGGCGCCTCGGCTGAAACCGAACAGATAAATCGCGTCGCCCGGGTGATAGTTCTGCACCAGAAACAGATAAATCTCGCGGATGTTGGCTGAAATGCCCATGCCGAAGGCGCCGCCGGTGACCTTGTCCCACAAGCCGCCTTGTTCGCCCAGGCCTTTCTGATAGAACACGATCTGGGCGGTGCCATGGCCGTCCTCCCCGGCGACGGCCACCGAGAGCTTCACCACATTGGTCGGCGTGGCGATGCCGCCGTCGCTCTGATCGGGCTTGCTCCAGGTGCCATCGGCAAACAGGGCGATGCGTTTCATGGTGAGAGATGTGCGCTTCAGCGCTTCAACAAGACAACGGCTCGAATGATGAAGCGCCCCCCCCGGCTTGCCCACCCCCAAACCCGGTGCCGCGCAGGGCTTGGATTGCGGGGGATAGACT
>JAJTBQ010000290.1 GCA_021286835.1 Thiomonas sp. | reverse complement strand
CCCGCCCTGCACACTGCCTACCGCGACGGCCGGCTCACGCCGACCGCGTTGGTCGAGGCTTTGCTGGAGCGTGCCACGCAGTACCCGGACCATGCCATCTGGATCACTCCGCCCGACGCCGAGCGTCTGCGTGCCCGCGCGAAGGCGCTGGAGGCGGCGGGCATGGACGACCTCCCGCTGTTCGGCGTGCCTTTCGCCATCAAGGACAACATCGACCTCGCCAGCGTGCCCACCACCTGCGCCTGCCCAGAGTACGCCTATGTGCCGGAGCAGTCCGCCACCGTGGTCGCGCGGCTGGAAGCGGCCGGCGCCATCGCCGTGGGCAAGACGAACCTCGACCAGTTCGCCACCGGCCTCAACGGCACGCGCTCGCCCTACGGCGCCTGCCGCAACGCCTTCGACCCCGACTACATCTCCGGCGGGTCGAGCTCCGGCTCGGCGGTGGCGGTGGCGCTCGGCCTGGCCAGCTTCTCGCTCGGCACCGACACCGCCGGATCCGGCCGCGTGCCCGCGGCCTTCAACAATCTCATCGGCCTCAAGCCGACCTGCGGCCTGCTCTCGACGACCGGCGTGGTGCCGGCCTGCCGCTCATTGGACGTGGTCTCCATCTTCGCCCTGTCCGCACCCGACGCGCAGCGCATCCTCGCGGTGGCCGCCGCGGAAGACCCGGCCGATCCGTACTCACGCGCCGCCGAGCCCTACGGCTTCGACTTCGGTCGCGCCGCATCCTTCCGCTTCGGCGTGCCGATGGACAAGGACCTGGAGTTCTTCGGCGATGCCGAGTCCGAACGCATCTTCCGCGAGGGCGTCGCGCGGCTGGAGTCGCTCGGCGGCGAGGCCGTGCCGATCGACTTCGCGCCCTTCATCGACACGGCCAAGTTGCTGTACGGCGGCCCCTGGGTGGCCGAGCGCTACCAGGCCATCCGCGCGTTCATCGACGCCCAGCCCGAGGCGCTGTTCCCGGTCACGCGCGACATCACCCTCGGCGGCGCCAAGCCGCTGGCGGCGGATGCCTTCGCCGCGCAGTACAAGCTGCGCGCGCTGCAGCGCATCTGCGCGCCGGTGTGGAACGCGGTGGACTGCATCGTCACGCCGACGGCGGGCACCATCTACACCCGCGCCCAGATGCTGGCCGACCCGATCCAGCTCAACACCAACCTCGGCCTGTACACCAACTTCATGAACCTGCTGGACTATGCCGCCATCGCGGTGCCCGGCGGGTTCCGCGCCGACGGGCTGCCGCTGGGCGTGACCCTGTTCGCCCCCGCGCATCAGGACGTGCCGCTGCTGCACCTAGCCGAGCGCTGGCAAGACAGCCGCGCCGCGCCCTGCGGCACCGCGGAGCCAGCGCCTGCGACGTCCGACACGGATGCCCCCGCACCGGCGTCCAGCGGACAGGTTCGCGTGGCCGTCGTCGGCGCCCACCTGAGCGGCCTGCCGCTGAATCACCAGCTCACCCGCCGCGGCGGGCGGCTGGTGGCCGCCACGCAGACCGCGCCGCTGTACCGCTTCTACGCCCTGCGCGACGGCAAGCGCCCGGGGCTGATCCGCGTGGCGCGCGACGGCGCGGCCGTCGCCTGCGAGGTGTGGGAGCTGCCGGCCGCGACCTTCGGCTCCTTCGTCGCCGGCATTCCCGAGCCGCTGGGCATCGGCACGGTCACCCTGGCCGACGGCTCCAGCGTGTGCGGCTTCATCTGCGAGCCGATCGGCATCGAGGGCGCGCGCGACATCACCGCCTTCGGCGGCTGGCGCGCTTATCTGGCGGGGCGCTGAAAGTCACTCATGCGGTGTGCGAGGGCCATGCCCAGCAGAACCGCGGCCAAGGGCATGCCAACAGCCAGGGCCGGTGCCATCAACAATAGTCCGCCGGCCGCGACCGCGCCCAGCAGATAGATGCCGAAGACCCATAGCTGACGCATGGCTTGCACTCGCGCGAGCGGGTCCTGCGCCCGGCTTGGACACGCCATGGCCAGGACGATGCTGGTCAGTGTGCTGGTAAACACCACGGTGGGAATGCCCTCGCGACCGATCTGGCGGGCTGCCACGCTCTGCATCCCCATGGCGACAGATGCGCACCCGATCATGCACACCAGCCACCCACCTTGCTGCGGAAATCCCCTCCAGAGGTAGACGCCGAGGAAGACGGCGAGGAACGCCGCCTCCACCCACAAGGCTCGCGCCAGTGCACGGCGCGGATCGAGCGGCAGCACTCGCGCGGCCAAGGCCACGCCCAGCACATAGGCCAACAGGGCAAAGCCCGAGTAGAAGGCATCGAGAAACCGACCCTGGCCCAGTGCCAACCCCAGCAACGCGGTGTTGCCGGTCATCGCCGAGGTCAGCACCTGCTGCAGGTGCAGAAAGGACACCACATCCGCGCCACTCGACGCCACAGCGAGAAGGGCGAGCAGAGCATCGCGGCGGTCGAACAGCCGCGCGGCAGTGCATGCCTCACTCCTCACATGTGTCTCG
Organism: Thiomonas sp.; assembly: GCA_021286835.1. Lineage (GTDB taxonomy): Bacteria > Pseudomonadota > Gammaproteobacteria > Burkholderiales > Burkholderiaceae_C > Thiomonas. The sequence continues at coordinate 239 of JAJTBQ010000290.1, read as the reverse complement.
GTCGTCCGGGGCATGACACGCTTCGAGCCGACAGGTCAAACCGCGACCTTGCTGAGGGGATGGGCCGACGCCTCATTCGCCAGATCCTCACGCACCGTCTGCAGCCGGTGCAGGGTGATCTTTCGGGTTTCCTGGCGGCTGCGGTCGATGTGGGCGCGGATGAGCAGTTCGGCCTGATCCGGCTTGTGGCGCTGAATGGCCCGAAGGATGGCGGCGTGCTCGTCGTAGGTGGTGCTCAC
>JAJTBQ010000289.1 GCA_021286835.1 Thiomonas sp. | reverse complement strand
TCGTCTCGTCGGGGAAAGGCTCGCTCATGGATGAACGCAGATGGGGTTCGGGAAGGTCGGCGTGCGCGGGATCAATCAGGCTGACACGATTCTGACGCCCGGCACGAAATCGTCAAGAGCACGCTCTACACTACGGCCCGGTGTCCGTGAATGACCCACATTTTCACCGATCGCGTTTCTTGCCCTTCCTCCTCATTACGCCACTCATGTCCCGCGCCACAAAAATCGTTGCCACCATCGGTCCTGCCAGTTCCTCGCCAGACGTCCTCGAGCGCATGATTGCCGCGGGGGTTGACGTCGTCCGACTCAATTTCTCTCACGGCAAGGCGCAGGACCATATCGATCGGGCACAGCTCATCCGCGAGACGGCCGACCGGCTTGGCAAGGCGGTCGCCATCATGGCCGATCTGCAAGGGCCCAAAATCCGCGTGGGTCGGTTCAAGGACGGCAAGGTCATGCTCCAGCCGGGCCACAAGTTCATTCTCGACGCCACTTGCGAACTGGGCGACGAAAACCGCTGCGGCCTGGACTACAAAGACCTGCCGCGCGATGTGCGGGCTGGCGACCGCCTGCTGCTCAACGACGGCCTGATCGTGCTCACCGTCGAAAACGTCAGCGGCGAGCAGATCCATACCACGGTCACCATCGGCGGCGAACTGTCCAACAACAAGGGGATCAACAAGCAGGGGGGCGGGCTCTCCGCGCCGGCACTGACCGCCAAGGACATGGAAGACATCCGCACCGCGATGGCCTTCCAGGCCGACTATCTCGCCGTGTCCTTTCCCAAGAATGCCACCGACATGGAGCTGGCGCGCCAACTCGCCAACGTGGCGGGCGAGCCCTACAACCACAAACCGGCGCTGATCGCCAAGATCGAGCGGGTCGAGGCGATTCCGGCGCTGCCCGAAATCCTGCGTGCCTCCGACGGCATCATGGTGGCGCGCGGCGACCTGGCGGTGGAAGTCGGCAATGCCGCCGTGCCGGCGCTGCAAAAGCGCATGATCCGCATGGCGCGCGAAATGGACCGCGTGGTCATCACCGCCACGCAGATGATGGAGTCGATGATCGTCAACGCGGTCCCCACCCGGGCCGAAGTGTCCGACGTCGCCAACGCCGTGCTCGACGGCACCGATGCCGTCATGCTCTCGGCTGAAACCGCCGCGGGCAAGTATCCGGTGGAGACGGTCGAGGCCATGGCCAGCATCTGCGTGGCGGCGGAGAACGTCGAAGAGGTCAAGCTCGAACACGACTTCATCGACAAGAAATTCACCCGCATCGATCAATCCATCGCCATGGCGGCGCTGTTCACCGCACACCACCTGGGCTGCAAGGCGATCGCGGCCCTGACCGAGTCCGGCTCCACCGCCCTGTGGATGAGTCGCCATCGGGTCAACGTGCCGATCTACGCCCTGTCGCGCAGTGAAACCTCGGTTCGGCGCATGGCGCTCTACCGCAATGTGCGGCCCATGCTGCTGAGTTTCAGCACCACCGACCGCGACGCCCTGCTCAACCAGGCCGAAGCCCGGCTGATCGAGAAAAAGGCCGTGGCCTCAGGCGACAGCTACGCCATCACCTGCGGCGAGCCGATCGGCTCGGCGGGTGGCACCAATATGCTCAAGGTCATGCGCGTGCCCCGCTGAAAGAGCACTGCGAAAAAACGCCCGCATCGACCGTGGTCCTTGCGGGCGTTTTGTTTGGAGCGAGACTCAGACCTGCAGGAATTGCAACTGAATGCCGGTGAGGTTGATCACGTCGCCGGATCGCAGCACCACGGGCATGAGCCCGAGAGACACGCCATTGACCTGGGCCCGCTTTTCGCCTTCGACCTGCACGAGTTCGTAGCCGCGCGGTTTGTGCATCACACTGACCACCAGGGTGCCGCGCTGGCCGAAGGTGGTCTGCTCCTTGCTGAGCAGGATTTCACGCCCTGCGGCGTCGCCGCTGAGCACCTTGATCTTGTAGCTGCGCTCGGCGTCGCCCGCCCGGGTACGCGAATCGGAAAAGCCCGAATTGCCGAACCGCGAGTTGCCGAATCCGGTGGACGCGCCGAAGCGCGACGGACCAAAGGTGGTCTGACGGGTATCGGACAGCAGACGCAGACTGTACTTACCGATATCGACCGTATCGCCCTCGCGGAACGGGCTGGATTTGATCGGCGCGCCGTTCAGGTAGGTGCCGTTGGTACTGCCCAGATCTTGAATGGTGTAGCTCTCGGCTTCCGATCCGGCGTCGCGCAGCAGCACGGCGTGCTCTCCACTGACGGCCAGGTTGTCGATGACCACATCGTTGTACGGACGACGCCCCAGGGTCGTGCGGTCTTTGCTGAGCACGACCTCTTTCAAAACCTTGCCATCCAGGGTAATCACGAGTTTGGCCACGATTTGAAGTCCGTTTGAGTTATCAGTCTGTTCGGAAAAATGGCTTGTCGTCTCAAGCCTGCGAACGCACGCTCACCAAAATGACGGATACGTTGTCGCGCCCCCCTGCAGCGTTCGCATCTTCCACCAACTGGCGTGCAGCGGCTGCCGGATGACCAGCGTATTGCTGCATCACGGCTTCGATTTTGGCATCAGTCAACATATCGTTCAAGCCGTCTGAACACAGAAGCAACACGTCCCCCGCCATCATGGGATGCATGGCGACGTCGGGCTCCAGCTTGGCATCGACGCCGAGCGCGCGCGTCACCAGATTCTTGCCGCCGATCTTCTCCGC
>JAJTBQ010000288.1 GCA_021286835.1 Thiomonas sp. | reverse complement strand
AGACAAAAGCATACGCCAACCCTCTGCTTGAAAACCCAGGGTTGACCCGATGCAAGCCGTCTTTGAGGCTGGTGGTCTGCACCGCCTGAGAATGGCGATGCGCGACGGTGGGATCGCCGATGAAGCGCACCGGCGGGGGCGGCAGAGCCCCGCCCGGATCAGGCGTGACCGTTGGGAGACGGCGGCTTACCGCCGCCAGCGCGCAGTTCGCGCGCATGCTCATCCGAGCTTTGCTGGATCTTGCGGGTGAAGAACCAGATGAAGAAGACGCCCATGCCGAGCATGAACAAAATGCCGATCAGACTGAACAATCCATAATCCGTGCCGAACAAGCCTTGCCAAGCTGACCCCATGATGCTTTCCTCCACAAGTGTGATGAACCCACAGAATACTTTTGCACAAGGTTTACTGATTGATACAGAACAAACTGCCCCGGCGCCGTGCGTGCTGTCGCTCCCCAGCGTTGCGGGAGTCCAACCGTGAACGCTCCACGCACCGGCATCGTCAGTGCCATCGCACAGGAACAGAAGGGCCTGATCGACGCGCTGCAAGGCGCCCGCCGCGTGCGCCACGGCAATCGGGACTACACCTTGGGCACGCTGTGGGGCCGCGAGGTCGTGCTGGTGTTGTGCGGCATCGGCAAGGTTGCGGCGGCGGCCACAACCACCAGTCTGATCGTCGAGTTCGGCTGCGACGCCCTGCTGTTCACGGGCGTTGCCGGCGGATTGGATGCCCGGGTGCGCGTGGGTGATCTGGTGATTGCCGAGACGCTTTTGCAGCACGACCTCGACGCCCGCCCGCTCTATCCGCAGTACGAAGTGCCCGATACCGGACGCAGCCGATTCGACAGTGATGCTGTCCTGACCGCGCAGCTGCTCCTGGCAGCCGAGGCGCTGTTCGCCACCGGGGCGCCCTCCCTGATCGAGTCGGCCACGCGGGAAGCCTTCGGTCTGCACGCGCCCCGCGTGCACCGGGGACTGATCGTCAGCGGCGACCGCTTCATCTCCACCAAAGACGAAAGCGACCGCCTGCGCCAGGCCCTGCCCGAGGCGCTTGCGGTGGAAATGGAAGGCGCCGCCGTGGCCCAGGTCTGCCACGACTACGGCGTGGCCTTCGCCGTGGCCCGCACCATCTCAGACCGCGCCGACAATACCGCCCATCTCGACTTCGCCCGGTTCATCGAGACCGTCGCCGGCCCCTACAGCCTGGCCTTGCTGACCGCGCTGTGGCGGTCGTGATCTACAGACGCCCGGGCAGATCCAGCCTATCGGTGAACAGGCCGTCCAGTCCTTCGGCCAGTAGCGACTTCGCCGTCTCGGCCTCATTCACGGTGTAGGCGCGCAGTTTCAGGCCCTTGCCATGCACCGCGGCGATGACCTCGGGCGTGACTTGCTGCCAATCGGTATGCAGGCCCTCGGCGCGCAGCGCCAAAGCCTGCGTCAGCGCCTGCGGTTCGTAAACCTCGACCAGATAAGCCAGGGGCAACTCGACTTTCAGATCGTCCAGAGTCTTGCGCGCCGCCTGCAGCGCGGCGAGCGAAAACGACGACAGCAAAGGCATGGGCGCCTGAGGCTGCTCCGCAACCCACTGCGCTACGCGGCGGGCCACGGCGTCGCCGGTACGCGCATCTTCGTCGGGGCTGGGTTTGATCTCGAGATTCAGCCAGGCCTCATGGCGCGCGGCGAAATCCAGCACCTGGTCGAGCGCGGCCGGCGGCTCGCCCTTGAACCGCGCGCTGTGCCAACTGCCGGCATCGACCATTTGCAGCGACTCCCAGCGCCAGGGCGCCGCCAGGCCGCGCGCGTCGGTGGTGCGGTCGAGCGTGTCGTCGTGCAATAGCCAGAGCACGCCGTCGGCGCTCAGCTTGACGTCGCATTCGAAGGCGCGGAATCCCGCCTTCAGGCCGGTTTCAAACGCGGCCAGGGTGTTTTCGGGCGCGGCGTCGCCGCCGCCCCGGTGCGCAAACCAGCGCCAGTCAAAGAGGGCTTGAGTCATGTTGGGGCGCAGGTGCGGTCCGTACCGAAAATCCGTGCATGATGCAGGCGATGTGTGACGGCGCCCTGTCAGGCGGCCGTCTTTTTCGCTGCTGCTTTCTTCGCTGGCGCCTTGGCCGGGCGAGGCTCGAACTCGAAGCCGATCTTGCCGCCAGCCTGTTTCACCAGAAACGCCTTGAACTTGCGCTTGGTGCGCGCCGAGACGAAACCGTCGAGCAGATCGGTGCGCCCGGTTTCGAGAAGCTTGCGCATCTGCTCGGTCTCGATGGGCTGCTGCAGGATGATCTTGCCGCTGCGGAAGTCGCAGCTCGGCGCCGGGCCCACGCTTTTCTCGCAGACATAGCCGTTGCCCGCCTCAAACACCGCGCTGCCGCACTTGGGACAGGCGCCCAGCGATTGTTGCGCGCTGAAGTCGGGCGCTTCGCCCCCGTCGCTGCCGGGCGCGCTGTCGCCAAAATCGAACTCCAGCTTCCATTGGCCCTGGCCACCTTCGCGCGCCAGCTTGAGTTCGGCGGCAAAAGGCCGGCCCATCTTGCTGCGAAACCCGGTGAGTGGCCCCAGGTGCTTGTCGCGCAGCAGGTGCTCCACTTCGGCCAGCTCGAAACTGCGGCCGCCCGGATGCTTGCCGATGGAAAAATCGCACTGCGTGCAGGCGAAGCGGTGGTAGTTCTCCTTCACCACGCCGCCGCAGTTCGGGCAGGGCGTTTGCAGGGTGGCGTAGTCGCCGGGCACGGT
>JAJTBQ010000287.1 GCA_021286835.1 Thiomonas sp. | reverse complement strand
GATGCGCCCACATTGGAAAACGGCTCGGGCGAGGTGTTGATGGCCGCGCGGGTGGACAGCTTGGTGCCGTGGCTCACCGCGGCCAGGCCACCGCCAGCCGCGGCCGCCAGCGCCGCGACCAGGCCATGATCGAGCCCGAACACGCTGGCGGCGAGCACCGCCCCGGCGGGAATGCGCAGCAGGGTGGAGATGAAGTCCAGCAGGCTGTCCACACCGGGAATCTTGTCGCCGACGAATTCGAGCAGCGCCAATAGGCCGGTGATGCCCACGGCCACCGGGCTGGCCAGAGGTTGAAGACCAGGGGGCAGTTGCACCCAGCCGCCCAGGCCGGCCACACCGACGGCGAACATGACCAGGAAAGCCCGCAGCCCGCTGGCCCAGCCCAGCGCGGCGGCAAGGGCCAGGAGCTGCAGGGTGTCGAGCGTGGGCGCGTTCATGGCCGGGCCTCGGGGTGCAGGGCCATCACTTTTTGCCCCGGCGCGGCATTCGGCATGGTCGAGGCTTGCGCACCGGCATGCAGGCCGAGGCGGGCGAACAAGGCGCGGTCGGCATCGACCTCGGCATTGCCGGTGACCAGCAGCGTGTCGCCATAGAAGATCGAGTTGGCGCCCGCGAGAAAGCACAGTGCCTGGATGCCGTCGCCCAGTTCGCGCCGCCCTGCGGAGAGCCGCACCCGCGCCGTGGGCATGGTGATGCGGGCCGCCGCCACGGTGCGCACGAATTCGAAAGGGTCGAGATCGGGCGCGTGTTCCAGCGGCGTGCCGGCCACCCGCACCAGGGCGTTGATCGGCACCGATTCGGGGTGGGGATCGAGCCCGGCCAGCGCCGCCAGCAGCCCGGCGCGGCCGCGACGTGTCTCGCCCATGCCGACGATGCCGCCGCAGCACACCGCCATGCCGGCTTCGCGCACGGCCTGCAGCGTGTCCAGGCGTTCCTGATAGGTGCGGGTGGTGATGATCTGGCCGTAGTACTCGGGCGAGGTGTCGAGGTTGTGGTTGTAGTAGTCGAGTCCGGCGTCGGCCAGGCGCCGCGCCTGTTCGGGCCGCAGCATGCCCAGGGTCATGCAGGTTTCCAGCCCGAGGGCCTTGACGCCTTCGACCATCTCGGCCACGGCGTCGAGATCGCGGTCCTTCGGTTCGCGCCAGGCGGCCCCCATGCAGAAGCGCGCAGCGCCCGCCTCCTTGGCGGCACGCGCGTTGGCCAGCACGAGGTCGACATCCATCAGCTTGCCTGCCTTCAGGCCGACGTCGTGATGCGCCGATTGCGGGCAGTAGCCGCAGTCTTCGGCGCAGCCGCCGGTCTTGATCGACAGCAGCGAGGAGAGCTGGATTTCGGTGGGATCGAAATGCGCGCGGTGCACCTGCTGCGCCTGCCAGAGCAGCTCCGGCAAGGGCAGATCGAGCAGCGCTTCGATGGCCTCTGTCGTCCAGCCGGTGAGGGGTTTCGGGTTCATGGAAAAGTGGTCGTGGAGGATTCGGAGTCGTGGGGGATTCGATCAGCGCGCCTCGGGGTCGACCCAGGCGGGTTTGCGCTTGGAAAGAAAGGCCGCGATGCCTTCGCGGCCGTCGGCACTGGCCCGCGCCACGGCGATGCGCTCGGCCGTGTCGGCGAGCAGGGCGTCGCTGAGCGGGCGATGCGTCACCTCTGCCAGCAGGCGCTTGGCCGCGGCCAGCGCCTGCGGCGAAGCAAGGCCCAGTGCGGCGCACCAGCGCTGCACCTGCGCGTCCAGCGCGGCGGTGTCTTCGGTCACCTCGTGCACCAGTCCCATGGCCTGTGCGGTGGCGGCGTCGAACACCTCGGCGGTCAGGGTGTAGCGTTGCGCCGCGCGCGTGCCGATGGCGCGCAGCACATGCGGCATGATGGTCGCAGGCACCAGGCCGAGCTTCACCTCGCTCAGACAGAAACGCGCGGTACGCACCGCCACCGCCAGATCGCAAGCGGCCACCAGGCCGAAGCCGCCGGCAAAGGCATCGCCCTGCACCCGGGCGATCACGGGCTTGGGGCATTCGGCCACGGCTCGCAGCATGCGCGCGAGCTGCAGGGCATCGTCACGATTCTGCGCCTCGTTGAAGCCGGCCAATTGCTGCATATAGCGCAGATCGGCTCCGGCGCAGAACGCCGGTCCTTGCGCCGCGAGCACCACGCAACGGATTTCGGGCTCCAGGCCGAGTGCGACGAAAGCCGTGTGCAGCGCACCAATGGTGGCGGCATCGAAGGCATTGCGCACCTCGGGGCGATGGAGGGTGACCGTGGCCACGGCCCCCGCCCGCTGGACGATGACGGGCTGGTCGTTCATGCCTTGGGCAAGCCTTGCGCTTCGTCGCGCAGCATGTAAACCAGATCGAGCACGGGTGAGTGGTGTCCCATCATGGTGAGCGCCGCGGTGATCTGGCCGCGATGATGCGTGGCGTGATTGAACACATGCGCGAGCGTGGCGGCGAACGGTGTGGTCATCGGCTGGCCCTGGCTGGTGGCGTAGTGGAAGGGACGGTCGAAGTCGGCCTCGGTCAGCTGCTCGATGTAGGGGTGCCAGGCCTGCGCGGCTTGCATCAGCCGCAGCGCCAGTTGGGCACGATCGGTCTCGGCCTCGTCGTCGAGGCTCAGGCCCGCGGGCGATACGCCTTCAAGGAAGCGGCGCTGCCACAGCAGGCCCTCGCCCACCAGCAAATGATTCAGTGTGCCGTGGATGCTTTTGAAAAACAGCCCGCAATCGCGCCGGTAGTCGGCATCCGGCA
>JAJTBQ010000286.1 GCA_021286835.1 Thiomonas sp. | reverse complement strand
GCGATCAGGGCCTGCATCACGGCGTAGCCGTCGCCGTCGAAGGTCAGCGAGACCTGGCTGCCGCGCTGGTGGGCATCGAGTGGGGTCGCGACGGCAACCGAGTGCGCGCTCAGTTGTTCATGAACGAGGCGGATGAACAGGCCGCTGAGCGCCAGAGACTTGCGCCGCAGCGCCTGCATGCCGCCCAGGGGCTCGGCGGCGAGCACCGTGTCCACGCCGCACTCCAGCGCGGCCAGCGAGAGCAGGGTGGGCGTGCCGCAGAGGTAGCGTGCCATGCCGGGGGCGGGTTGATAGTCGGGGGTGAATGCGAAGGGCGCCGCATGGCCGTGCCAGCCCGAAAGGGGCTGCAAGGCACGGTTGACATGGCGCGCATGGGCCCAGACAAAGGCGGGGGCGCCCGGGCCGCCGTTGAGGTATTTATAGCCGCAGCCGATGGCGAAGTCGGCCTGCGCTCCGCCCAGGTCGACCGGCACCGCGCCGGCTGAATGCGCCAGATCCCAGATCGTCAGCGCGCCCGCCGCGTGGGCGGCGGTCGTCACCGCGGCCATGTCGTACAGGGCGCCGCTGCGGTAGTTCACCTGCGTGAGCAGCAGCACGGCCACGTCGTCGCGCAGACGGTCGAGCGCCTGCCCTTGCTCGACGAGTTCGAGCCGCATGCCGTGTTGTGTGGCAAGCGACTGGGCCATATAGAGATCGGTCGGAAAGTTCTCCCGTTCCGAGACGATGACGCGACGCTGCGGCGAGTCCACCCGGGCGATGGCGAGCGCGGCGCTCAGAACCTTGTACAGGTTGATGGAGGTGGAGTCGGTGACCACCAGTTCATCGGTCGCGGCGCCCACCAGCCGGGCGATCTTGTTGCCCACCCGGCGGGGCAGATCGATCCAGCCCGCCGTGTTCCAGCTACGGATCAAGCCCTGTCCCCATTCTTCGGTCACGACGGCTTGAACCCGGGCCGCGGTCGATTTTGGCAGGGCGCCCAGCGAATTGCCGTCGAGATAGATGATGTCGTCGGGCAGGACGAACTGCTCGCGCAGTGCAGCCAGGGGATCGGCAGCGTCGAGGGCGACGCAGTCTTGGCGTTGGAGGTGGGTCATCGGTCGGGTGTTCAGAGGCTGCGCAGCACGGCGCGCACCGGCGAGGCGCAGGCGCCCTGCAGTTTCAGAGGCAGGGCGATCAGCTCGTAGTCGCCCTCGGGGACGTCATCGAGCACGAGGTTTTCGAGCACGCGCATATCGTGCCGCAGCAGACCGGCGTGGCTTTCCAGGGTCTTGCTGGCCGCGGGATCGACGGAGGGGGTGTCGAGCCCGATGAGACGCGCGCCCTGCGCGGCCAGCCAGCCCATCGTCGCGGGGGCGAACGCGGCGAAGTCTTCCGACCAGGCCGTCAGCGCTCGATGGCGGGTGCGCACCAGCACGCGCGGGGGCAGATCGCCTGAGAGGTGCTGCAGATGGGCGATCTCGATCAGGGCGCCGCAGTTCAGGGCGTGAATCACGCGGCACGGCCCCAGATAGGGCGCAAGATCCACCTCATCGATGCTCGGGGCGCCGTCGGCATAGTGCAGCGGCGCATCCGCGTGGGCGCCGACATGGGGCGAGAGATGCACGGCGCTGAGATTGACCGGACATCCTGGCCCGAGGCGGGCCGTCCATTCCAGCGCATAGGGCAGGTCGCCCGGAAACAGCGGGGCGGTGGGCGAGACGGTTGGGGAAATGTCCCACACGCGGTTCATGGCGGCCTTGGACCGAGTTCGGATGGTTGTTTTCGAATCTATGCAGCTTATCGGATCGTAGCGCGCCATCGACGCAGGATTTTCCCGGAATAAGACGAAATGGCGCGTGTTTCGCGGAAACTCTGCGCGACAGCCGGTCTACAGTTTGGCCCATTCCCAGCAGGAGACAAGCTCATGTTCATCCCTTCCGCCTCCAATCCCATGGGCACCGACGGCTTCGAGTTCGTCGAATACGCGGCGCCGGAACCTGAAAAGCTCGGCGCCCTGTTCGCTCAACTCGGCTTTCGCGCGGTGGCCCGCCATCGTCACAAGAACGTGACCTTGTGGCGCCAGGGCGGCATCAATTTCCTCATCAATGCCGAGCCGGACTCGTTCGCCCAGCGCTTCGCGCGGCTGCACGGTCCGAGCATCTGCGCCATCGCCTTCCGGGTGCAGGACGCCAACGCCGCCTACAAGCGCGCGCTGGAACTGGGCGCCTGGGGTTTCGACAGCCGCAGCGGCCCGATGGAGCTGAACATCCCGGCGATCAAGGGCATCGGCGACAGTCTGATCTACTTTGTCGACCGCTGGCGCGGCAAGGCTGGAAAGCATGGCGGTATCGGCGACATCTCGATCTACGACGTGGACTTCGAGCCGGTGGACGATGCCGGCGCCGAACACCCGGGTGCCGGCCTGACCAGCATCGACCACCTCACCCACAATGTCCACCGCGGCCGCATGGGCGAATGGGCGGACTTCTACACCCGGCTGTTCAACTTCCGCGAGATCCGCTACTTCGACATCGAAGGTCAGGTGACCGGCGTGAAGAGCAAGGCCATGACCAGCCCCTGCGGCAAGATCCGCATCCCCATCAACGAGGAAGGGCAGGAGAAGGCGGGGCAGATCCAGGAGTATCTCGACCTCTACCACGGCGAGGGCATTCAGCACATCGCGCTGGCGACCGACGACATCTATGCCACCGTGGAAGGCCTGCGCCGCGCCGGGGTGCAGTTCCTCGACACCCCCGACAC
>JAJTBQ010000285.1 GCA_021286835.1 Thiomonas sp. | reverse complement strand
GTCGAGTCCGTACCCTGGATCCGACCCTTCAACATCAACTACGCCCTGGGCATCGACGGCGTCTCGCTGTGGTTCGTGCCGCTGACCGCATTGATGACCGTGATCGTGGTGATCAGCGCCTGGGAAGTCATCAAGGATCGCATCAATCTTTACCTGGGCGCCTTCCTCATCCTGTCGGGGCTGATGATCGGCGTGTTTGCCGCAACCGATGCCTTGCTGTTCTATGTGTTCTTCGAGGCGACGCTGATCCCGATGTACCTCATCATCGGCATCTGGGGCGGGCCGCGCCGTGTCTACGCCGCCTTCAAGTTCTTCCTCTACACCCTGCTCGGTTCGCTGCTCATGCTGGTGGCGCTGATCTACCTTTATCTGCAGTCGGGCGGGAGTTTCGACATCGCCAACTGGTACCACGTCCCCTTGTCGATGACGGCCCAGATTTTCATTTTCATCGCGTTCTTCTTCGCCTTCGCGGTGAAGATCCCGATGTGGCCGGTGCACACCTGGTTGCCGGATGCCCACGTCGAGGCGCCGACGGGCGGATCGGTGATTCTGGCGGCCATCATGCTCAAGCTCGGCGCCTATGGCTTCATCCGCTTCTCCCTGCCGATGCTGCCCGACGCGAGCCATGCGCTGGCGCCCGTCATGATCACGCTTTCCTTGATCGCCGTGATCTACATCGGCTTTGTCGCCCTGGTGCAGGCCGACATGAAAAAGCTGGTGGCCTATTCCTCCATCGCGCACATGGGCTTCGTCACCCTGGGCTTTTTCCTGTTCTCCGACCTTGGTGTGCAGGGGGGGCTGGTGCAGATGATCTCGCACGGCTTCATCTCAGGGGCCATGTTCCTGACCATCGGCGTGTTGTATGACCGCATGCACACCCGACAGATCGCCGATTACGGCGGCGTGACCAACACCATGCCCAAGTTCGCGGCCCTGGCCGTGCTGTTCGGCATGGCCAATGCGGGCCTGCCCGGTACCAGCGGCTTCGTGGGCGAGTGGATGGTCATCCTTGCCGCGGTGCAGTTCAACTTCTGGATCGGTCTGCTTGCCGCGACCACGCTGATCCTGGCGGCGAGCTACACGCTGTGGATGGTCAAGCGGGTGTATTTCGGCCCCGTCGCCAACGAGCATGTTGCCGCGCTGAAAGACATCAGCGCGCGTGAGTTCTTCATGTTGGCCGTGCTGGTCGGCGCGGTGCTCTGGATGGGCGTGTATCCCAAATTCTTCACCGACCCGATGCAGGCCTCGGTGCAACATCTGCTGCAGTTTGCGGCGTCTTCCAAATTGCAGTGACTACGACAGCCATGAACTGGATCGCCATTTATCCGGAAATTCTTCTCCTCGTGCTGGCCTGCGTGGTCATGCTCGTCGACCTGTTTGTGAAAGACGCTCAGCACCGCGTGAGCTACTGGCTGACCCTGCTGGGCTTGGTCGGTCTCGGCGTGCTCTGCGGCCTTTACTACGCTTCGGGAATGCAGGATTTCGCCATGGCGCGCGCGCTCATCGTAGATCCGATGGCGATGCTGCTCAAACTGTTCACGGTCATCGCCACGGCGGTGACCCTGGTCTATTCACGGCGCTATGCCCTTGATCGCGGCATGTGGGGCGGCGAGCTCTTCAGTCTGGTGCTGCTGTCCTTGCTCGGGCAGTTCATCATGATTTCAGGCAACAACCTGCTGACCATTTATCTTGGTCTGGAGTTGCTGTCGCTGGCGCTGTACGCCCTGGTGGCCCTGCGTCGCGATCACACCGTGTCCACGGAAGCCGCGATGAAGTATTTCATTCTCGGCGCGCTGGCCTCGGGCTTCCTGCTCTACGGCATGTCCATGCTGTATGGCGCAACGGGGTCGCTCGATCTGGTCACGATCTTCCGCATGATTGCCGTCGAGCCGATCAACCGCGCCGTGCTCGTGCTCGGCGTGGTGTTCATCGTGGCGGGGCTGGCGTTCAAACTGGGCGCCGTGCCCTTCCACATGTGGATCCCCGATGTTTATCAGGGCGCGCCGACCGCCGTGGTGCTGATGGTGGGGGCTGCGCCCAAGCTGGCGGCTTTCGCCATGGCCATCCGCCTGCTGGTGGAAGGGATGTTTCCGCTGGCGATGGACTGGCAAGGCATGCTGGTGGTGCTGGCCGTGCTGTCCATCGGCCTGGGCAATCTGGCGGCCATCGCGCAGACCAATCTCAAGCGCATGCTGGCTTATTCCACGATTACCCAGATCGGTTTCGTGCTGTTGGCGCTGCTGTCGGGCATGCTCAACGGCAATGGCCTGTCGGCCTCCACCGCGTACAGCGGGGCACTGTTCTACATGGTGATCTATGTGCTCACGACGCTGGGAACTTTTGGCGTGATTCTGCTTCTCTCACGGGAAGGTTTCGAAGCCGAGGACATCCGCGATTTCGCCGGTCTGGCCAAGACCGACCCCTGGATGGCGGGTGTCATGACGTTTCTTCTCTTCTCGCTGGCCGGTATTCCGCCGTTCGCGGGCTTTTATGCCAAGCTGGAAGTGCTCACCATTCTGTTTAATACCGGGCGCGTCTGGCTGGTGGTGTATTCGGTCATTCTCTCGGTCATTGGCGCCTACTATTACATCCGCATGGTCAAGGTGATGTACTTCGATGCGCCCACGGCACTATCAGCCACGCGCGCAAACGGCGTGGGCGGTGCGCGGGCTCTGCTGTCGCTCAATGGCCTGGCTGTCTTGTTTCTCGGGTTGATGCCCGGTGGTCTGATGACCTTGTGTTATCAGGCTATCGCCAACACCC
>JAJTBQ010000015.1 GCA_021286835.1 Thiomonas sp. | reverse complement strand
ACCCTGGCCACGGCCAACTCGCTGCAACAGAGCTACCTCAAGCTGCTGCCGTAAGCACGCCTGAGTTTCTCCAGAGGGTTTCCCCGGGCTGCCGTCAGGTGTCCCGGGGGTTTTGCCATCTGCTTTGTGCGTTTGTATTGGGGCGAATCTGCCTGATATGGAGGCATCATGGACGTTCAGAATACCGTTGGGCTGTCGGGTCTGGCCAAGCTGCCAACTGCCACCCCGGCGACATCCGGGGCCCTCTTGGCCCCAGGCGGCGCCCGCCCTCAGGGTGGCGCCAGTGCGACAGGCGCTGCCGCCGCAGCGCTGCCAACTGTTGCGCCGGCTACTTTGGCCCAGGCCGCCGATACGCTGCAAAAACAGGTCAGCCAGCAAGCGCCTTCGGTGGCGCTGAGCGCCGGGCTGGACCCAAGCGGCGATCACCCGGGGCAACTGCTCGTGGAGCTCAAGGACAAGACCACGCAGCAAGTCTTCGTGCGCTACTTCGTGCCCTCGGAGCAGGTGGTCAAGGCGGCGACCCAGAGCCCGGATCAACCGCTGTCCCCAGGTAGCTTGCTGCAGGAAAAAGCCTGACGCGTGCCGCCTCTTGGCCCTACAGTTCGGGCCGGGTGTGTCGTTAATTCTCACAAGCGGTAACGCGTTCGGAGTTCAGCATGTCGTCGGTATCCATTTCAGGGTTGGTGAGCGGGATCAACGTGCAGTCGTTGATCACGTCGCTGTCGGCGGCTTATCAGCAGCCGATCACGCTGCTTCAGAACCAGGAGCAGTCGTACCAGTCCACGCTGAGCGCCTGGGGTTCGGTGCAGAGCAGTCTGTCCAGCCTGCAGTCGACCGTGGCCGGGCTGCAGAACGTCACCAGCCTGAACAACCGCACGGTCAACCTCAGCAATTCCAGCGCCGTGTCGGGCACGGCCAGCTCCAACGCGCCGCTGGGCACGTACTCGCTGAGCAATATCGTGCTGGCGCAGACGCAGAGCGTCTATTCCGACGATTTCGCCTCGGCCACCAATACCGCCATCGGTACAGGCACGCTGCAGATCCAGGTGGGCAGCGGCTCCGTCACCAATATCAACATCGATGGCAGCAACAACTCGCTCAACGGCATTGCCGCGGCGATCAATCAATCCAACAGCGGGGTGAATGCCGCTGTCATTTTTGATGGCACCGGCTTCCGCCTGACGCTCACGGGCAACAACACCGGGGCGGCGAATGCGTTCACGGTCAGCACCAGCGGGGCCACAGGTTCGCTCGCGAATCTGAGCTACAGCGCCAGCGCCTCGGGCGGCATGACGGAAAGCCAGACCGCCCGCAACGCCTCGGTGAGCATCAACGGCCTGTCGGTGACCAGCGCGACCAATGCGGTGAGCGGGGCCATTCCGGGCGTGAGCCTGAATCTGCTGCAGGCCAGCGGATCGACCACCCTGACCGTGGCGAACGACACCAGCGCCTTCGTCACCTCGGTGCAGAGTTTCGTCACCGCCTTCAACACCACGATGGGCACGCTGAACCAGCTCACCGCGTTCAACGGCGGCTCCACCTCCAGCGGCGCTTCGGGCAGTGGACCGCTGATCGGCAACGCCGGCATCCAGACGCTGCGCACCCAACTGCTCAACCTGATCAGCGGCCAGGGCATCGGCACCACGCCGGGCAGCGCCTACACCTCGCTCGGCGCCGTGGGCATCAGCCTGGCGCAAGATGGTTCTCTTTCGCTCGATACGGGCACACTCGGCACGGCGCTGCAGAGCAATTACAACGCCGTGGCCGGACTGTTCGGCCAGGTGGGCACCGCGACCAACGCCAATGTGCAGTATGTGGGCGCGGGCAACAACACCCAGCCGGGCACCTATGCGGTGAATGTCACCTCCGGGGCCACGCAGGGCATGTTCACCGCAGCCAATGCGGTGGCCAGCGGCGGCATCACCAGTTCCGAGACCCTGGTGTTCGGCTCGGGGTCCACCAGCGTATCGGTGCAATTGGCCTCGGGATCGACGATCGACAGCATCGTGGCCACGATCAACGCCACGCTCAGCCAGCAGGGCCTGGGGGGCATCACCGCCGTCAACAACAACGGCAGCCTGGAGTTTCAGACTTCTGGCTACGGCAGCGCGCAGAGCTTCACGGTGGTGTCCACGCAGGCCGCATCCGCAGGCAGCACCGGCGTCGGTACGACCTTGCAGACCGTCAAGGGCACGGATGTGATCGGCTCGATCAACGGGCAGGCCGGCACCGGGGCAGGGCAGCAGCTCACGGTTACCGGTCCTGGCGCAGCCTTGGGTCTGCAGGTGAACATCACCGGCCAGGCCACGGGCAGCCTGGGCTCGGTCACTGTCAGTCAGGGCATTTACCAGCAGATGAATGCCATTCTGACGCAGGCGCTCAATACCCAGAGCGGGTTCGTTTCCGCCGCGACCAGCGGACTGAACAACACGATCAAAGGCATCAACCAGCAGATCACCCAGTTGCAGAACAGCGCTGCGGCGCAGACGGCGCTGCTGCAGCAACAGTTCAACGCCATGCAGACGCAGGTGGCCCAGCTGCAATCGGTGGGCCAGTATCTGACCGCCTTCTTCAATGCCAACAACAACTCGTCCAGCAGTTCGAGTTCGAACGGCAGCTAATTTCGCGAACCAGGAGTAAGCAATGAGTGCAGCAGCCTTTGCCATGCGCGCCTATCGTCAGGTAGAAACCCAGGGGATCGCTGGCGACAAGCTCTACGTCTTGGGGCTCGACGGCATTCTCGAATACCTGCGCCGTGCGGAGACCGCGCTGCGCCATCCAGACGGCAAGGATTTGCCGCTCAAGGGTCAGTCTCTGGGACGCGCCTATCAGCTCGTCGAGCATCTGCTCGCGGTGCTGCCCGATGGCCAACAGCTTGCCGAGCAGCCCGTGGGCGAACGGCTTTCCCGCATCTACACCTATCTGCTGGGCCGACTGGCGCAGGCCAATATCTTCGATGATCTGCAAGCCATCGACGACTGCAAAACGGTGGTGACGGCGCTGCGCGATTCCTGGCATCAGGGGCTGGAACAGGCCGCGGCCTGAGCTCGCGCCGTGCGCATACGCACTGGCCCGCCTTTTGCTGCAATGGGACAATGCCTTTGATCTTCAAGGAGAGCGCCATGTCCCAGCCCAGCGAATCCACCGATTTCCCCGACTCCCGATTTTTCGCCAGCCACCCCGACGCGCTGCACGGGGCGGTTGCGGCGGTACAGCTCGACGGCGTCTTTCCGCTGGACTGGGTGGACGAACTGAGCCCGCCTCAGGCCCGCGCCGAGGTCATGGCCGACAACAACACGCTGCTGCGTGCGCTGCTCATGCTCGATGAGCCGACGGTATCGCACGACAGCGAGCATGGCCGCTCCGATCCCATCCACAACCTGGAGCGGCGCGTCGATCTGCTCCTGTTGATGGCCAGCACGGCCTTGCGGGGGCTGGGCAGTCTGCCTCCCGAGCGGCCCTGCGCCCTGTCGTCGCGCAAATTGCGCTGGGCCAGCGAGCAGCCGCTGGACGTTGGCCGCCGGTTGTGGGCACGCATCTACCTGCGGCATCGCATCGCCTTGCCGCTGGTGCTCTCCGGGCAGATCACGGAGCAGCGCCCCGACCGCGGCCAGTTCTGGCACACGCTGGAGCTTGACCCGCTCGATCAGCAGGTGCAGAACGACCTCGATCGGCTCATCTTCCGTCACCATCGTCGCCAGGTCGCGCGGCAGCGCAAGGGCGTGTAAGCGCCCGGGTTTCCAGAGAACTGATTGTCCATGGCCCGCAAGAAAGCCCACGAAGAACACGAGAACCACGAACGGTGGCTGGTGTCGTATGCCGACTTCATCACCCTGCTGTTCGCCTTCTTCGTGGTGATGTATTCGATTTCTTCGCTCAACGAAGGCAAGTACAAGGTGCTGTCGCAGACCATGATTGCGGCCTTCACCGGTCAGCCCACCACGCCCAATCCGGTTCAGGTGGGGCAGCCCTTCAACAGCATGCCGTCGGCCATCGACCTGCCGCCCATTCCCAAGCAGCAGAAACCCGAAGTCGTGCCGCCGGGTCGCGGCGGTCCGGCGGCCAAGGAAGTGCAGAAAACCCTCGAAGGCGTGGCCCGACAGATCGAATCGCTGCTGGCCGGCGCCATCCGCAAGGGCGATGTGCAGGTGCGCATGACGCCTCTGGGCGTGGTGATCGATATTCATGACACGGTGCTGTTCGCCTCGGGTCAGGCCGAACTGACGCCTCAGGCGCAGGACTTGCTCGATCAGATCGCCGGGGTGTTGCAGGGGGTCGCTTATCCGATCCAGGTCAACGGGTTCACCGACGATCGCCCGATCAACACGCCGCTGTTCCGGTCCAACTGGGCGCTGTCGTCGGCTCGGGCGGTGTCGGTGGTGGAAATGTTCATAGCTCAGGGCGTTCCGCCTGAGCAGCTTGTCGCCGCGGGGTATGGTCAATATCATCCGGTCGCATCCAACGACACGGCCAAGGGACGCGCCGCCAACCGGCGCGTCAGCGTGGTGATCGTGTCGCCCCTCAGCAATGCGAACGTGAACGAGACCCCCATCGTGCCCGCACAGGCGCCAGCCGCACCGGCCGCCGTCACGCCGCCCAGCCCCGGAACGCACTCTTGAACGACGATCTCCAACCCCTGAAAAACCGTCTTCGCTGGCTCAATCGCAGCATTCTCATTCTCGGCGTCGCCATTCTCCTGGGCGTGATCGTGTGGGCCGTGCGGGGCCTGGGCGGGTCTGAATCGGGCACCAAGAGCACCGTCGTCCATCCGGCATCGAGCGCCTCCAATGTCGCCACGCGGGCCGCTTCGGCGGTGACTGCCGCGCAGCCGAAGCCGGCGCTGAGCACGGCGCAACAGGAGCGCGCCGCGGCCGCGGCCATGAGCGCGCTGTCCTCGGCAAGTGCTCCCGCGCCAGCCGCGCCGGCGCTGGCAAGCGCACCCGCCAAATCCACCGAATCCACCGAATCCACCGAATCCAGCAAGACGTCGAGTCTGGCAGCCGCTTCGGCCGCTCATTCTGTCGCCTCGGCGCCCGCAGCGCAGGCTGTGGCCCCGGAGACGGCTGCCCCGGCGCTCGTCCCACCTTCGACCGTCAAGCCCAAGGCGACGGAGCGCAAATCTGCCGCGCCCACGCGCACCGCGAAGACCTCCACTTCAGCCGCGAAGCATCGACAGGCTGGCGCGGTTGGCGTCTGCCATGCGGCGGGCTGGTATGTGCAGGTCGGCGCCTTTGGCAAGCAGCAGAGCATCGACCGCCTCGCCCGCAAGCTGCACGGCGCGGGCTACACCCGGGTTTGCGTGGCCGCGCAGGACGTTCGGGGTCTGAGCCTGTTCTATGTCGGCCCCTACCGGAACGCCGACGCGGCGCGTGCCGCGCGAGACCCGCTGCGCAAGCTGACGGGCACGGAAGGCCTTCTGCGCAAACTGCCTTGAGCGGCGTCGCGGTCCAGACCTGTCGCGCCTGCCGCCGTCGCCGGGTGGGCGATGGGCTGAGCCGCTGCGAGAATGTCAGCCATGTTTGACGATCCGATTTCCGTGCATGCCATGACGGCCGATGTGCCGCTGTTGGGCGAGAGCGCGCCCATGCGCATCCTGCGCGAACAGGTTCGCCGCGTGGCGCAGACCGACAGCACGGTCTTGGTCCTGGGGGAGTCGGGCACGGGGAAAGAGCTTGTAGCGCGTGCCGTGCATGCATGGTCGCCCCGCGCCGCGCGGCCTTTCGTCGCGGTGAACTGCGGCGCGATTCCCGGCGAGCTGATGGAGAGTGAACTCTTCGGCCACGAGCGGGGCGCCTTCACCGGGGCGCTGAATGCGCGCAAGGGGCGCTTCGAGCTGGCCGGGCGCGGCACGCTGTTCCTGGACGAAATCGCCGAGATGAGCCCGCCTTTGCAGGTCAAGATTCTTCGCGTGCTGCAGGAAAAGAGCTTCGAGCGCGTGGGCGGCAGCGAGGTGTTGGCTTCGCAGGCGCGCATCGTGGCCGCGACCCACCGCGATCTGGAGCAACAGATCGGACTGGGCCGGTTTCGCGAGGATCTCTACTACCGTCTGAACGTGTTTCCGGTGCAGGTGCCACCCTTGCGCGAACGCGGCGAAGACATCCTCCAACTGGCCGAACATGCGCTGCAACGATTGGAGGCGCAGGGCCTGGGCCGGGTGCGATTCGGCGATGGCGTGCAGCTGGCCTTGTTGCGCTATCGCTGGCCGGGCAATGTGCGCGAGTTGCAGAACCTGATGGAGCGCCTGCTCATCCTGCATGCCGGGTCCATCGTGCGGCTGGCCGATCTGCCCCCCAAGCTGCGCGCCGGGGGCGATCCGCGCCTCGCGGAGGCCGCACTGGACGAACAGATCGCGATCACGCTGCCCGAGGACGACGAGCAGGAAGGCCTGCATGCGCTGATGGAAGCGATGACCGAGCCGGCGCGTGATCCCGTTCTGCCCGAGGAGGGCATGGACCTGCGCGCCTACCTGGAACAGATCGAGCGCAGCCTGATCGAACAGGCCCTGCAGCGCAGCCGCCACGTGATTGCCCACGCCGCCCAGCATCTGGGTTTGCGCCGTACCACCCTGGTCGAGAAGATCCGCAAGTACGGATTGGGCACCGAAGCGAAGGAATGAGCTTTCCCGCCGCGCCAAGGTGACGGAAAATCGTCACCCGACGGGCCTCGGATTTGCTAACTTCCCGCTCGAGTCTCTTTTTTTCGCATGCTGCAGCCGCCGCACGGCAATCCACCCCAGGCGATCCACCTCCATGACGTCCCCAAGAATTCTGCTGCTCGACCACGATGCGTCGCGGGGACAACGTCTGTGCGACGAACTCGTGGGCGCGGGGTGCGTTGTGGCGCTGCAGACGGACGAGGAAGGGGGCGTGCGCGCGGTCGAGCAAGGCTGGTTGCCCGATCTGGTGTTTTGCGACGGGGACGCAGGCGGCATCGACGCCGCGCGCGTGCTGAGTCGACTGCATCACCTGCGCCCGGGCCTGCCGGTGCTGGTGATGGCGCGTCACGGCTCGGTGCAGGCCGCCGTGCAGGCGCTGCAGGGCGGCGCGGCCGACTACCTGAATGCCCCTCTCGAACTGTCGCAGGCGCTGGCCAAGATTCGGCAGTTCGTTCCCGCCGCAGCATCTCTTGCCGCGCCCAAGCCCGTTCCGAACCCCGCGCCTGCTCCGGCTGCGGCGCCCAGGGTCAAACCGACGCCTCAAGGCGAGGGTGAACTGGTGGCCGAGTCCGCCGCGATGCAGCAGATTCTCGGCATCGCCCGCAAGGCCGCGCAGACCGATGTCACCGTGATGCTCCTGGGGGAAAGCGGGGTCGGCAAGGAGGTCATGGCGCGGTATGTGCACACGCATTCGCCCCGCGCATCGGGCCCGTTCATCGCCATCAACTGCGCCGCCATACCCGAAACCCTGCTGGAGGCCACGCTGTTCGGCTTCGAAAAGGGTGCGTTCACCGGGGCGGGGCAGTCGGCGCCAGGCAAATTCGAACAGGCGCAGGGCGGCACGCTGTTGCTGGACGAAGTGACGGAAATGGCCCCGGCGCTGCAGGCCAAACTGCTGCGGGTGCTGCAGGAGCGCGAGATCGAGCGGCTCGGTGGACGCAAGCGCATCGTGCTCGATCTGCGCATCATCGCCACCAGCAACCGCGATCTGCAGCAGGCGGTGCAGCAGGGCGTGCTGCGCGAGGACGTGTATTACCGGCTCAGCGTGTTTCCGGTCCAGATTCCACCGCTGCGCGAGCGTCGCGACGACATTTTGCCGCTCGCGGGCGCCATGTTGAAGCGCCACGCGGCGGCTTTCGCCATGCCGGCGCCGCCCCGGCTCGACGCTTCAGCGCAGCAGGCTTTGCTGGCCCATCGCTGGCCGGGCAATGTGCGTGAACTCGACAATGTGATGCAGCGAGCCGCCATCCTCAGCCAGGACGGCGTGATCTCTGCTTCCGATCTGCTGTTTCCGCCCTCCACTGGCGAGCGGCCCGTGCGTGCGGCCGGGTCTGCTCAGCCGCAGCTCGCGCCGCAGGCGGCCACGGGTGATCTCGGCAGCGAGCTCGCCCTCAACGAACGCCAGCTCATCGCCGACGCGCTGTTGCAGAGCCAGGGATCCAAGCAACTGGCGGCGCAGCGCCTGGGCATCAGTCCGCGCACCTTGCGGCACAAGCTGCAGAAGCTGCGCGAAGCCGGGCTGGAACTGCCCGATACGCCTTGAATCCCGCTTGCCGGCGAGGCTGAGCGGGGCTGGAACGTGTTTTGCTTTAAAGCGTCAAGCGGCCGATTTTGAATCGGCGGTAAAGACGATAAATTGCCGGAGGCCCCATGCAGATCGATCCCATGCAAAGCGTGCTCGCCCAGATGCGCAGCCTGACGGCGCAGGCGGCGGCGCGGCCTGCCGACGCGGTGGGTGGCAATGCGGCGGCCACCCTGGGCGCCACCGCTGGCGCGCAACAGTCGGATTTCTCGGCCACGCTCAAGAGCGCCCTCGACGGCGTAAGCGGGCAGTTGCAGCAGGCCAATGCCCTGCAGCAGCAATTCGTCTCCGGCACGGGCGATGTGAGTCTGAGCGATGTGATGCTGGCGTCGCAGAAGGCCAGTCTGTCGTTCCAGGCGGTGCTGGAGGTGCGCAACAAGCTGGTGTCCGCCTATCAGGACATCATGAACATCCAGGCCTGACGCGCCGCACCGATTCTCCTTCGACGACGTTTTTTTGACGTTCCATCATGGCCACGACCACCGCCGCCGCGCTGCAAGATCCCCTTGGCGCCTTCCGCCAGATGAGCATGAACCAGCGTTTCACCTGGCTGGCCGGGCTCGCGGTGCTGATCGCGCTCGTCGTCGTCACGCTGATGTGGACAAGCCGGCTCGACTATCAGGTGCTCTACACCAATCTTTCCGAACGCGACGGCGGCGCCGTGATCGGCGAGCTGCAGAAGCTCAACGTGCCCTACCGCATCACCGGGGGCGGCGCGGTCATCGAAGTGCCGTCCGCGCAGGTTTACGCCACCCGCATGAAGCTGGCGGCCGGCGGCCTGCCCAAGGGCGCTGGCGTCGGCTTCGAAGTGCTGGACAAGGAGCCGATGGGGACCAGCCAGTTCGTCGAGCGCATCAATTACCAGCGTGCCTTGGAGGGTTCGCTCGGCCGGACCATCGAGTCGCTCTCGGCGGTGGAATCCGCCACGGTGCACCTCGCCATTCCCAAGCCCTCGGTATTCCTGAGCGAGTCGGAGAAGCCCTCGGGCTCGGTGCTGCTCAAGCTCTATCCGGGCCGTGTGCTCAGCGGCGCGCAGGTGGCGGGCATCGTCCATCTGGTGGCGTCGGCCGTCGCGGGTCTGAGCGATCAGGGCGTGAGCGTGGTCGATCAGGACGGCAATCTGCTGACCGCCGGGCCCAAGGCCGACAGCGGCATTCAGCCCGAACAACTCGCCTACCGCAACACCGTCGAGCAGCAGTACCGCAAGCAGATCGAGGCGCTTCTGGCCCCGCTGGTCGGGCGCGACGGGGTGCGCGTGGCGGTGTCGGCCGACATCGACTTCGCCAAGACGGAGTCGAGTTCCGTCGTCTACGGCCAGGGGCATCTGCTCAGCCAGCAGCAGCAGAGCACCAGTTCCAACGGCAGTGCCAGTCTGCCCGCCGGGGTACCCGGGGCGTTGACGAATCAGCCGCCAGGTGGCGTCACCGCGCCGTTCACCGTGGGCTCGGCCTCGGCGCCGCTCACGCCCGAGCAGTTCGCCCAGATCACCCCCAGCCTGAAGACGCTGGCGCCCACGGCAGCCAGCTCATCGGCGACGAACAACTATGACTTGGACAAGACGGTCAGCCATACGCAGATGCCGGTCGGCATGGTCAAACGGCTGTCGGTTTCGGTGCTGGTGAACGATCAGGCCAAGGCAGGCAAGGCGGCTCCCATCAGCGCGGCTCAGCTCGCGCAGATGAAGCAACTGGTTGAAAATGCCATCGGTTTCGATACCAAGCGGGGCGATACCGTGAGCGTCGTCAACATGCCCTTCACCGCGGCGCAGACCGAGGCCGAGAAGGCATTGCCAGTGTGGCGGCAACCCTGGATCTGGGACGGCGTGCGCCAGGCCGTGCCCTATGTCATCGCGCTCATCCTTGGGCTGATGGCCTACCGTGCGATGCGCAGGGCCGCCACTGGCGGCGGCAGGCGCCCCAAGGGCGGGGCGGCCGAGCCGACCTCGGCATCGGCCGACGGCGCGCCAACCGGCGGTGAGCCGGGATCGACGGGCCCCGGGGCAGGATTCGAGCGGGCGACCGCCGGCATGCCCGGCGCGCTGGCGCCCGATACCGTGCATCTGAGCAATACCCTGGAGACGGATGCGGCGATCTCGCGCGAACTGGTCAAGCAAGACCCGCGTCGCGCGGCGCAGGTTGTGAAGGAGTGGCTGTCCGATGGCCAGTGAGAACGCCGATTTCAGCGGGCTGGACCGTGCCGCCGTGCTGCTGCTGAGCCTGGGCGAAGACCAGGCGGCGGAGATCATGCGCCATCTCGGCCCGCGCGAGGTGCAGCGCCTGGGCGTGGCCATGTCCAAGCTCAGCCGGGTGAGCGCCGATCAGGCCCATGCGGTGATGCGCGAATTCCGCGACAAGCTCGAACAGCAGACGGCCCTGGGCCTGGGCGCCAATGAATTTCTTCGCGGCGCCTTGACCAAGGCGCTGGGCGGCGAGCGCGCCAATTCCCTGATCGAGCGCATTCTGCACGGCGGCGAATCGAGCGGCCTCGAAAATCTCAAATGGCTGGAGCCGCGCGCCATCGCCGAACTGATCAAGCTGGAGCATCCCCAGGTCGTGGCCCTCGTGCTGGCCAATATCGAGCCCGAGCAGGCCGGCGAGGTGCTGCATTTTCTGACCGAGCGCCAGGCCGGCGAGGCCATGCTGCGCCTGGCCGCGCTCGACGGGCTGCAGCCAGGGGCGCTCAGGGAGCTCAACGAGGTGCTCGAGGAGCAGCTCTCGGGCGATTCGCAGAGCGTGCAAGTCAGTGCCGTGGGCGGGCCGAAAGTCACCGCGGAGATTCTCAACCGGGTGGAAACGGCGCTGTCGTCGAGCATCATGGAGCATCTGCGCTCCCAGGACGAAGAACTGGCGACCAAGGTGCAGGACCAGATGTTCGTCTTCGACGACTTGATCAATGTGGACGATCGCAGCCTGCAGACCATGCTGCGCGAAATCTCGTCCGAGACCCTGATCCTCGCGCTCAAGGGCACGAACAACGCGCTCAAGGACAAATTCCTCGGCAATATGTCCAAGCGCGCCGCCGAGATGATGCGCGACGACATGGAGGCCAAAGGCCCGGTCAAGCTCAGCGAAGTCGAGGCCGCGCAGAAAGAAATCCTGCAGATCGCGGCACGCCTGGAGGCGGCCGGTCAGATTCAGCTGGGCAGTGGCGGAGGCGAGGCTCTCGTCGGCTGAGATGAAACAGCCCCCTGACTCGCTGCGCTCGTTCCCCCCCGAGGGGGCGTCAGTTCCTTCGGAACGGCCGTGCGGAACTGACATGGCCGAACAGGCGCTTGCGATGGATCTCCGGCCATGAGCGGCATCATCCCCAAGGAAAGCGCGCAAGCCGCACGGCGCTGGCAGCCGCAGAGCGTCGACGCGCCCGGTTCAGGCCAGACGGCCGCGTCGCGCCCGACCTTCCAGACGCCGCCGACCGCTCAGCAATTCGAGGCGGTCTATGCGCAGGCCGAAGCTCAGGGGCGGGAAGAGGGCCGACAGGCCGGGCACGACGAAGGTCGCCGCGACGGCTACGCCGCCGGGCACGCCGAGGGGCTGGCCGCCGGCCGTGCTGAGGCGCAGCAGGAGCGAGAGACTCTGCAGGCGCTGGTCACCCGCCTCACCAAACCCCTGGCGGCGCTCGATGCCGAGGCCGAGACCGCGCTGGTCGCACTGGCGCTCGAACTGGCCCGGCAGGTCGTGCTGCACGAGCTGCAAACCCAGCCCGAAGCGCTGCTCCCCATCGTGCGCAAGGCGCTGGCGGCCTTTCCGGCCCAGGCGGGCGCGCCGATGCTGCGCCTGCATCCCCACGATCTGGACGTGCTGCGCACCGTGGCGCCCGACCTCGAGGCCAACGGCGTCGGGCTGGTGGGAGACGAGGCGCTCCAGCGCGGCGACGTCATCGTCGCGTCGGCCGGTTCGGGGCTGGCCGCCGTGCCGGATCGACGCTGGCGCGTTCGCAATCGCGATGCGGTGAGCGAGCTCGATCTGCGCGTCGAGGAGCGCTGGCGCCAGATCATGGCCCGTCTGTTCGAGGAGGGACTGCAGTGAGCTTTGCCCAGGTCACCCGTCATCTGCAGAGCCTGCAGCATCGGCTGCAGTCGGGCGGGCCATTGCCGATGGTCTATAGCGGCAGTCTGGTACGCGTGCGCGGACTGATCCTCGAGGCTCAGGGACTTGAGGCCAGTCTGGGCGAACGCTGCCGCATCAGCACCGAGCAGAACCGCTCGATCGATGCCGAGGTGGTGGGGTTCAACGGCGATCATGTGCAGCTCATGGCGCTCGGCGAAGTGCAGGGCCTCACGCCTGGGGCGCGGGTGCATCCGGTGCCGGGCGACATCCGCATTCCGGTGGGGCCGGAACTGCTCGGGCGCGTGCTCGACGGCAACGGGCGGCCGCTCGATGGCGACGGCGCTCTGCTGGCGTCGAACTACACCACGCTCTCGACCAAACCCATCAACCCTCTGGGACGGGCGCTGGTGCGCCAGCCACTCGACGTGGGCGTGCGCGCGATCAACGCGCTGTTCACCGTGGGCCGTGGCGCGCGGATGGGCCTGTTCGCGGGCAGCGGGGTGGGCAAGAGCGTGTTGCTGGGCATGATGGCGCGCAACACCAATGCCGATGTCATCGTCGTCGGTCTCATCGGCGAGCGGGGCCGGGAAGTCAAGGAATTCATCGAGGACATCCTGGGCGTCGAAGGGCGCGAACGCGCCGTGGTTGTGGCCGCACCGGCCGACGCGCCGGCGCTAACCCGCATTCGCGGTGCGCGCCTGGCCACCGCGATGGCCGAGTATTACCGCGACCAGGGCCAGAACGTGCTGCTGCTGATGGATTCGGTCACCCGCTATGCCCTGGCGCTGCGCGAGGTCGCGCTGGCGGCGGGCGAGCCGCCGGCCGCCCGGGGCTTTCCGCCGTCGGTGTTCGCCAAACTGCCGGCGCTGGTGGAGCGGGCCGGCAATGGGCCCGAAGGGGGCGGCAGCATCACGGCGTTCTACACCGTGCTGATGGAGGGCGACGACCAGCAAGACCCTGTGGCCGACAACGTCCGCGCGATTCTCGACGGCCACATCGTGCTCAGCCGCCGTCTGGCCGAGCAGGGGCATTTCCCCGCGATCGACCTGCAGGCGTCGATCAGCCGGGTCATGCCGGCCATCGCCAGCCCGCTCGAACTCCGTCGCATGCAAAAGCTCAAGGAGATGCAGTCGCGTTATGCCAGCCAGCAGGATCTGATCGCCGTGGGCGCCTACACCCCCGGCGCCGACCTGCAGCTCGACCAGGCCGTGCAGGCGCATGAAAGCATCCGGCAGTTCCTGGTCCAGGGCATGCACGAGGCCGTCGGTCTGACGCAGAGCCGGCAGGAATTGGCCGACCTCATGACGCCCTATCTGCCGGAAATGTCGAGTTTTTGACGTTCTCTCGGAAGTGATGGGCTGGGCATTGCCCTGGCCCCACGGCGTCGGGTTTACACTTCCGCTGGATTCCATTCGTCAACCGGTGCATGACTTACGACAACACACTCAGCCCCCAAAGGCTGGAGACGCTTCAGGCTTTGCATGCACAAGCCGTCGAGGCCAGTCAGAACGCTGGCCAACTTGTTGGAAAGCAGCAGGAAAGTCTGCGTGCCGCGCAGGCGAAGCTGGTGCAACTGCAGAGTTATGCGGCGCAATATCGTGAGCAGATGCAGACGCTGGGCTCGGCCGGAACGGCCTGGAGTCAGGTTCGTGATCTGCGTGGCTTCGTGGACCGCATCGAATCGGCCATTGCCGCTCAGCACCAGGAACTGAGCCGTCAACAACACGCGCTGGCGGAGCTGACGGCGCAGTGGACCGGCATACGGCAGCGCGAAAAGGCTTTTGAAGTGCTGATCGGCCAGCACGAGGCCCAGCAGCGCCAGGGGCAGAAGCGCAGTGCGCTCAAGAATCTGCAGGAATGGGCGGTGCGCCGCGCCTCGCAGTTTCTGCCCAGTTCGCAGCAGCGAACGGACCTGTAAGCGCTGATCAAGCGCGTGTGCGGGGCCTGTCGCGGGCGGTGTGGTGACATCGCCATCAGGTTGGCGCAGGTTTTGCTTTGAATGGGTGTACCGTTCATCGAATCACGACCATGCCGCTCATTGTCCCTGTCGCGCCCATGCCCGCAGCACCGGCTCCTGAACCGTCTGCCGCGGCGGCCTCGACCTCCCCAACGGAATCGACGTCCCGGTTTGCCGACGCGCTTTCGCGCGCAGGGCAATCGCAATCGGCGGCCCAGGGCAAAGACGTGGGCACACCCGGCAAACCCGTGACCTCGCCACAGCATGCGGCGAGGGATGGTGAGACCCAGATGCCGGGCAAGGATTCGACGCAACAGACGCAGGGCCAGGACCCTGCCGCCGCTAGTGCGGCCGCCGCTGCGCTTGCCGCGCAGGCCGGTGGCGTGCTGGAAGCGGCAATGGCGGCCGCCCAGGGCGGCAAAACCTTGCCGCAGGACGCGCAAAAGGCCGATGGCGCCGACGCGGCGTCAACCCCGCCTGGCGCCATGCTCGCCGTCATGCTGCAGGCGCCGCTGGCGCCCGCGGCGGCGGCCGCGGGCAGGGATGCCAAGCCTCTTCCCACCGCCACGGATGTGGCCTCAAGCGCGGACGAGGCCCCGGGCATCGGTCAGGCCGCCATCGCCCCTCAAGGCGGACGCTCCAGTGGTGCCGACGGTGTCACGCAGCGTTTGCCGCTGTGGATGCAAGGTCAGGTGGGCAGCGAAACCGAGGGCGCTCAAGCCAGCCGCTTCGCCACCGTCCAGCGGGCCATGACGGCGGGGGTCGACCTGCCGACCTTGTCCACCGCGTCGTCCAGTCACAGTGATGCCGCGTCCAGCGCGACTTCTCAGCCCGGCCAGATCGGCCAGACGTTGACGCTGGGCCTGCCAGCGACGAACCCGGCAGCGCAGTCCACGGTGCCCAGTGCCGTGCCGACGCCTTTCAGCTCGCCCGACTGGGGGCAGGCCATGAACCAACAGGTACTGCTCGCGGCGCAAGGGCAGCAGCAATTCGCGACACTGCATCTCAATCCGCCCCAACTGGGGCCGTTGGAAGTCCATCTGCAGATGCACGACGGACAGATCCAGGCCCAGTTCGTCTCCCAGCACGCCGTGGTCCGGCAGGCCGTGGAAGCGGCGCTGCCGCAGCTTCGTGATCTGTTCACAGGGGCGGGCCTTTCGCTCAGTCAGACCTCGGTGGGCACTCAGGGCGGGCAGGGCGAACGTCAGCAGACCCGCTCGCAGCGAGGTTCGTCGGGAGCGGCCAACAGGGTCGAGGCCGGCGGGGAGCTTGGCGCATCCTCGGCGCAGGCTTTGCGTTGGCAGCAAGGGCTGGTGAACACCTATGTCTGAACCCTGCGCCAGCCGTTCGCCTTGCCGCCACTCGCTTGGTGGCGAGCCCCTACAAAATCCCCGGCTTTGTGTCGTTAATCCGACCAGCGAAGAGGCGTTGAACGCCCTTCATGGGCACAGGGCATGCGGCATGCGTGCCAAACTCAGCACATCGGGAGCAGGGTATGGCGGAACAAGAGTCCAAGGAAAAGGGCGGCGGCAAGACGAAGTTGATCATCATCATTCTGGTGGCGGTCATCGTGTTGATGGCGGGTGGCGGCGCGGCGGCGTTTTTCCTGATGAAACCCAAAGTTCCCCCAACTGCAGCGGAAGTGGCGGCAGCCGCGGCGGCCGAGAAGGCCAAGAACCTGCGGTTCATCAGCATGGAACCGTTTGTCACCAATCTGCAGAGTACCGATGGCACGGTGCACTATCTTCAGGTCAAGATCGATCTGAAGACCTACGACCCGTCCGTTGAAGCCAAGGTCAAGCTGATGACACCCGAACTTCGCAACAACATTCTGCGTATCCTCGCCGCCGAATCGGCCGACAAGATCGAGTCGGTGGAATCGCGCGATCACCTCAGCCACGACATTCTCAAGTCGGTGAACAAGGTGCTCGAAGGCGCGCCGGCCGTCGCTGGCGGCGGCGGAGGTCATGGTGGCGAGGGCAGTGCGGCGCCGGCCGCGGCGCATGGTCATGACGGTGCGCCGATCGACGGCGTCTACTTCACGGCCTTTGTGGTGCAGTGAGATGAATCGGCGTCCTCGCTCCCTTTGCTCCTGGCCCTTCAGAGGGTATGTCATGGCCTCCGGGTCTGGCGCGAGGAACTGACGTGGTTCAGGACGTCCTTTCCCAAGACGAAGTCGATGCGCTGTTCGGCGGCATATCGGGCGAAGAGCCGGTGGCCGAGCCAGAGGCCGTCGACGAGGGCGGGGTGCGTCCCTACGATCTGGCCAGCCAGGACCGGATCGTGCGCGGGCGCATGCCCACGCTGGAGGTCATCAACGAACGCTTCGCCCGGCTGTGGCGGGTGAGTCTGTTCAACTTCTTGCGGCGCGCATCCGAAATCTCGGTGTCGTCGGTGCGGCTGACCAAGTACAACGAGTTCATCCGCGGCCTTGTCGTGCCGAGCAATCTGAATCTGGTGCAGATGAAGCCCTTGCGCGGCACCGCGCTGTTCATCTTCGATCCGCGTCTGATCTTCAGCGTGGTCGACAACTTTTTCGGGGGCGATGGGCGTTTTCACGCCCGCATCGAGGGCCGTGATTTCACCGCCCTGGAGCAGCGCATCATCAAGCGCATGCTCGACATGGTGTTCAAGGAATACAAGACCGCGTGGGCGCCCGTGCTGCCGCTTGAGCCCGAGGTCACGCGCTCCGAGGTCAACCCGCAGTTCGTCAACATCGCCACGCCCACCGAGGTGGTGATCGTCTCCACGTTCGATGTCGAGATCGAGGGCGGCGGCGGCAGTTTGCATGTCTGCATTCCCTACAGCATGGTCGAACCCATCCGCGACCAGCTCACCACCGGCATGACCACCGACCGCAGCGAGGTCGATCACCGCTGGGTCAAGGCCCTGCAGACCGAGATGCGCGAGGCCGAGGTGGAAATGCGCGTTGAACTCTTGCAGCGTCAGATCCTCGTGCGGGAGCTGCTGCAGTTGCGTGTCGGCGATGTTCTGCCGGTCGAGATGCCTGAAACCGTGGTGGCCCGTGTGGATGGCATTCCCGTTCTCCTGGGCGAGTACGGCCGGCACGACGACAAGATGGCGCTCAAGATCCGCCAGCAACTCATGCCGGAGATCCCTGAGAAGGCGCAACTCCTGGGGCACGGCGCGCACTGATTCTGAACCCTCCATTCGCAGGACATTCCATGGCTGAAGACACCACAACCGACACCGCCGCAGCCGACGATTTGGCCGACTGGGGCGAAGCCATGGCGGAACAGGGCGTGGCTGCCGAACCCGCTGCAACTGTGGCGACCGAGGCGCCGCCCAAGGTCCAGCCCGCACCCTTCGCCGAACTCCGAGCCGATCAGGGCGGGGCGGTACCCGGCAATCAGCTCGATCTGGTGATGGACATCCCCGTCACGCTCTCGGTCGAGCTCGGACGGACCAAGATCCAGATTCGCGAATTGCTGCAACTGGCGCAGGGCTCCGTGGTCGATCTGGATCGATTGGCCGGAGAGCCGATGGACGTTCTCGTCAACGGCTTTCTCATTGCCCGTGGCGAGGTCGTGCTGGTCAACGACAAGTTCGGCATTCGTCTGACCGACATCGTCAGCCCGACCGAACGCGCCCGCCGCTTGGGCTGACGCTTAGA
>JAJTBQ010000014.1 GCA_021286835.1 Thiomonas sp. | reverse complement strand
CTAGGGCAAGCGCTGTCGGCGCACCCGCTCCGCCAGCCAGGCCGTGAGCGCCTTGCTGGCGGTCTTCTGCTGGGCCAGCGTCTCGGCATGGTGCACGGCGTCATGCAGCGCCCGTGCCTCGGCCGCGATCGGCCCCAGACCCTGCAGATAAGCCGACAGCGGGCACTGGGCAAAAACCGTCGCGCGATGGGGCGGATCGTCGTGCGTCTGCAGCCAGTGGTAGGCCAGCGCGCCAAGCGGCGTGGACAGGCGCGGCGAAGCCGTCTGCGGCGAGGATTCGCGGCCAGCGCCTCGCAGAGTTGCCCAGGACTGAAACTCTTCCGAAGGCATGGGTTTGGCAATGCCGTAGCCCTGCCCGAACTGGGCGCCGAGCTGGGTGACGGCTTCGACGATGCCCGCGTTTTCCACGCCCTCGACCACGACTTCTTTTTCGAAGTCGCGACCGATCTGCACCACGGTGCGCACCAGACTCAGGGCTTTGACCGGATCGCGTTCGATGTCCAGCATGATGCCCTGGTCGACCTTGATCACGTCGAAGGGCAGACTGGCCAGACGCTTGAGGCTGCTGAAACCCGAGCCCAGGTCGTCGATGGCCAGGCGCACACCCAGGCGGCCGAGCTTGCCGATGGCTTCATCGCGCAGGGACTCGTCCACCTCCTGCGATTCCAGCAGCTCGAGGACCAGATGCCGCGGTGCGAGGTCGTTGTCGCGCAGGGCCTGCTGAATCCACTGCACACAGTCTTCGTGCAGCAGCGTGGACGGAGGAAGGTTGATCGAGAGGTCGATCTCGAGCCCGCTGGCACGCCATTGTGCGAGCTGCGCCAGGCTTTGCGACAAGCCCATGCGGAAGAGGGCGTCGAGATCGGCTTCGCGCAGGGCGGGCAGAAACTGCCCCGGTCCGATGATCTTGCCTTCGGGGGAGACCAGACGGGCCAGGGCTTCGACCTTGTTGAGCCGTCCGCTGTGCAGCTCCACCACGGGCTGCATGAACATGCGCAGGCCACCGGCGTAGAGCCACTGGCGGAAATGCGCGGCGTCCTGCTGGCCGATGACCTGCTGGCGCTTGCGCAGCAGATCATCGATGAGATTCCACCGGTTCTGTACCGCGGTGAGAAAGGTGCGGCCCTGCTGGGTGTCGAACTGGTTGGGGTAGGCGCCGAACACCAGCATGATCGAATCGGTCTGGCCGGCGCGTTGCAGCGGAATCGCCCCCATGCTGCGCACTCCTGAACGCGCGGCGGCGGCGATCCAGGGTTCGAGCCCCTGGCAGTGCTCGACGGCCTTGGCGGTGACGATGGATTCGGTGCGCCACGCCTGCGCGGCCAGGCCATGGCCGGTGGGACTGTTGATGTCCAGCGAAGGTTGGAAATCAGGGGTCGACAGCAATCGGGTGATCGGCTCCGCGAGTTGCCCACCGCTGGCCTGGACCACGAACAAGCCCGAGCCCCCTGGGCGAAGCAGGGCGCAGCCGCGCATGCCGGGCAGGCGGCCGAGCGACTGCAGCTTGTCGTCGATGACTTCGATCCAGGATTGGCCCGGCCGCGGCAGGGGGCGGGCCAGGTAGGCGTTGTAGGTGTTCTGCACCACGAGCATGGCATCGAGCTGGCTCTGCAGATCGATCTGGATGCGCGCGTCGAACACGCGCTGCAGCCGGTAGCGCTCGCGCGCGGGCATGTCGCTGACGTCCAGATGCCAATGCAGAAGGTCCCGGTAAAGCTGCATCGAGGCACTCAACCATGAGGGCGCCACCCCCACGAGAGCGTGTAGATCTCCGAGATGCCGTCCACGCACCTGGATCTGCGGCGCCGTGGTGGCGACATCGAGAAGGAAGGCCAGGTGTTCGGCCTGCTTGGTCTTCAGGGCGGCTATGCCGTCCGGACCGAGAACCGCGAGGATGGCTGCGGTGTCATCGCGGTGGCCGAGTTCGCCGTAGAACGCCTCGACAAACTCCCGCTCCACGGTCTCGAACACGTTGCGGATTCTGCCCAGCAGCATCTGCGCATCTGAACCGAAGGGGTCGAAGGGCGGGTCGACCTCGTTCTCCAGAGGCTCGCTGCCCGCCAGATGCCACCATTGGGTCCGGGTGATCTTGCGTGCCTTGACACGGTACATGGCAGCGTCGGCCAGGCGTAGCAAGGTGTCGGCGTTGTTGCCGTCCGTGGGTGCCAGCGCCACGCCCATGCTCATGCCCACGGTGGCCGTACGGCCCTCGCCCAGATCGAAGGGCTGCTCCAGACCGCGCCGCAATCGGGTGAGGATCACGTCGAGCTGGGCCTGGATGTGATCGACATCCAGATCCTCGATGACCACCACGAACTCGTCGCCGCCCAGGCGGGCGATCATGTCCGAACCGCTGGCGCGTGCAAGCAGACGTTCGCCGAGCTGCTTGAGCAGTTGATCGCCCACCTCGTGGCCGTAGCGGTCGTTGACCGGCTTGAAATCGTCCAGATCGAGCAGACCGACGGCGACCAGGCTGCCCTCTTGCTGAGCGCGCGAAATCGCCCGGTCGAGATGGTGTTCGAGCGCCCGGCGGTTGGGAAGACCGGTGAGCGGATCGGCCCGGCTGAGGCGTTCCATCTGCTGCATCAAGCGCTGCCGCTCGGTCACGTCCACCACCGTCCAGACGACGAGCGTCGAATCGGCGGCGTCGGCCTCGATGCGCTTGCCCGAGATGGCGATGCAGGCGGCCCGGCCGTCGACGCGCACGATGTCGAGCGCGTCCAGATCGACCCGCCCGGCCTTGAGCGCGGTGTGCGTGGTCTCGATCATGCGAGGCTCGATCAGCGAAGGTGCGACCTCGGCCATCCTCCGGCCCAGAACCTCCTGCACGTCATTCACGCCAAAGATGCGCGCGATGGCGGCATTGGCCTCGACGATGATGGCGCCGGGATAACGCACCATGACGACGCCGGCCACCGCGTTGCCCAGCAGGCTGGCGTGCTGTCGCTGCAGCAAGGCCTGACTCTGCAGAATGTCCAGGCGATCGATGCCGTTGGACAGGTCTTCGGCCAGATCCAGAAGGGTGCGCTGGAGATCGGGGGTGATGATTTTCGTGCCGCGAAAATAGAGGTGCAACAGGGCCCAGAGCCGTTTGCCCCGGTACAAGGGCAGGGCCGCCGCCGCACACAGCCCATGAGCCTGCATGCGCTCCCGCCAGGCGACTGGCATGGCGGTGAACTGGCTTCCGGAGGCGAAGACGGGACGCCCCTCGTTCCAGGCCAGGCCTGCGCTGCACCACTGTTCAGGATGGTCGGGATCTGCCGTGATGACCAGATCCTTCAGGAACCCGCTGCCGTTGCCCGCATGGGCCAGGAAGACGAACCTCGCCTGTTCGTCGGGACGGCCGATCCAGGCCAGGGCAATGCCCGGATCGCGCACGAACAGGCGACACGTTCGCTGCAACAGATCGGCCACGTCGCTGGACTGGACAATGGCCTGATTCACGTGAGCCAGCAGCGCGTTGAAGCGCGCGAAGCGCGCATTCTTCTGCAGCAGCGTCTGTCGGCTGCGCAGCAGTCGGCCGATCACCAGGGCGGCCAGGACGAAGAGCCCGACCACGAGGCTGCGCCCGAGCAGCCGCTCGCCCAGCCCCTCGCTGTAAAGCGCCCAGGCCTTTGCCGTCGGCCAGGTCACCACCAGGCTCATGGGAAGGTAGCCGATCGGCTCCTCGATGCGATCTGTGCTGCCCTGGGGCTGTGCTGCGTTACCTCCGGGCCGTGGAAGGTCGAGCAGCGTGTTCTCCCGACGGTCGCGCAAGGCCATAATCCAGCCGCCGCCGGACAGCCCGGTCAGCAAGGCGTCCAGACGGTAGGGAGAGCCCACGTAGTAGAGGGTGCGTCCCTGCATGTCCTGCATGCGGTAGCGCATGGCGACGATGACGCTCTGATAGCGGGGGGCGAAGCGCGCCTTGCCGAGTTGGTCGCTGGGACGGCCGGGCATGGGCGTGAAGTCCATCGCGTGAAAGATCGGCTTGGCAGACTGCGGATGGTTGGACCAGGCGATGCGCTGGGTATCGGCCGAAAGAATATTGATCGCCAGCAGTTCCGGGTGTTCGCTGGCGTAGCGCTGGAGGGTCTGCCGGGTACGGTCGTCGAGCGTTTCGGGGTTTTGATCGCCGACGATGGCGTTGGCCACAAATCCGAGCTGCTGGAACTGCTGCATCAGCCGCAACTGGATCAGTTGTCCCTCCGCCAGCGCGGCGTGGCGGGCGCGCTCGCGCACGCGCTCCTGCGCGTGCAGGTAGTCGAGTCGTTCCTGGTTGACGAACCAGATCACCGATAGGGCGACGGGCAGCCACAGCAGACTCTGCAGGAAGGCGCGACGCAGCGACGGTTTCATCGTTCCGTCCCGCGCGGCGAGGAGTGGCATCGTCGATGCGGCCA
Source organism: Thiomonas sp. (assembly GCA_021286835.1). GTDB lineage: Bacteria > Pseudomonadota > Gammaproteobacteria > Burkholderiales > Burkholderiaceae_C > Thiomonas. The sequence continues at coordinate 13,512 of JAJTBQ010000014.1, read as the reverse complement.
CGCGGCGTTGAACTTCGGGCGAAACGTGCGTTCGGAAAGAAAGGGGTCAGTTGGAGACCTGGGCATTGCAACGGGGTCCGGTACGGTGCCGGAGCCAGACGGAAAGGGACGTGCGACGAAGACTTTGTAAAGTCGGCCCTGCAATTTAGCAAGCCGGCGGTGTCGCTAATGAGGCGCTTTCGTGACAAATTCCCGGATCGGCTCATCCGCTCCAGCCGCGGTGCCGCCGCGCCATCGCGGGAACTTGTTCAGCGTCGCCTTAGACAGCCCTGGCGAGGATGGCGCGCACGGCGCCCTGGGCATCGGCGATGGTTTCCACCCGGTCGTAAGCCGGGCTCTTCTCCAGAAGCTGCGTCATGGCGGGGCCTTGCCCCAGGCCGACTTCCATGCCCAGCCACCCCCCCGGACGCAGCAGGGGCGGGGCTTCGCGGATGAGGCGCATGAGAATGCGCACGCCGAAAGGCCCGCCATCGAAGGCGAGATGCGGTTCGTGGCCCACGATCTCCTGCGGCATGGTGTCCATCTTGGCGGTGGAGATGTAGGGCGGCAGCGAAACCAGCAGATCCACCTTGCGATGAAAGGCTTCGCCAAACGGGGCGAGCAGATCGCCGGTGTGCAGTTGGACCCGTTCACTCAGGCCCAGTCGGCGGGTGTTGGCGGACGCCAGATCGATGGCGCTCGGGGAAATGTCTGCGCCATGCACCAGCGCCTTGGGCACGGTATGGGCCAGTGCCAGCGCGAGATTGCCCGAGCCGCAGCACACATCGATGGCCAGGGGCGGTGTTGGCCGATTGGCCGCGACATCGCGCAGTTTCTCGATGGCGACGCGGGCCAGCATTTCGCTCTCCGCCCGGGGGATCAGCGCCTCGGGCGAAGCCAGGAGTTCGAGGCCCATGAAGCGCTGGCGGCCCGTCAGATAGGCGACCGGCTCCCCGGCGATGCGCCGCGCGATCAGGTCGTCGAGAGCGTCGAACTGTCGCGCGTCGAGTGGTGGCAGCGCGGTCTCGCTGGCGGCATGGAGCGACAGCGGCTGCCCCGCGGCCAGCAGCCAGAGGGCGCGCAGGGCCGAGGCCGGTGTCTCTTCGGGCTTGTCGGGAAGGATGTCGAGCGCCTGAGTCAGATGGGCTAGGCGTTGTGCAAAGGCGGTCTGGCCGTCTGGCCCAAGCGCCAGCAGATCGGCCTTGTCGAGTGCGGAGGCATCATCGGGACGGGTATTCAAGCGTCAACTCCGGAAGAGGGGAAGACCGGCTCGACCAGCGCCGGTCGGGCATGCAGATAGCGCGTGGTGCGCCGCTTGGCGTCGATGTCGCCCAGAACCGCGGCAGCGGCCTGCGGCGTGGTGCCGAGCGCCTGGGCAAGCTCGGCATCGCCGTAGCCGTGGTTGCGCGCCCAGAGCGCCAGGTCCATCTGATGCCAGGGCAGGGCGAAATAGAACTCGTCCTGACCCTGCGGCAGGCTGTAGGTGTCGGTGGTCGGCGCCGCTTGGCACACGGCGTCGGGCAGGCCGAGGTGGCGGGCGAGCGCGTACACCTGGGTTTTGTAGAGATGGGCGATGGGTTTGAGGTCGGCGGAACCGTCGCCGTTCTTCACAAAAAAGCCCTGGTCGTATTCCAGCCGGTTGGGTGTGCCGATGACGGCGTAATTCAGGCGATCGGCGTGGAAGTACTCAAGGGTCTTGCGCAGGCGCTGTTTGTGGTTGGTCGCCGCGACGATCTGCAGGTAGGCGCGCAGCGGCAGCCGGGTTTCGGACAGGGTGCCGTCTGGGGCCTGGGCGATGAGCTTGAAATGATTGATACCCCCGGCCAGCCCGCCCGAGATCGCGAGCTTGATTTTCCACTGCGGGGTGTAGGCGGGCAGTACCGTGCGCACCGCCTCGTCGCGCCAGCGGTAGCAGCCGATGGCTTCCAGGGCGGGAGCGATGTCTTCCACCGCATGCTCGATGCCCAGTTGCTGCGCGACCTCAGCGCCCAGGCTGGCGCTGGCGTGCGAGGAGTCGCGTTCGGGCATGAGCAGGCCGAACACGCGCTGCGGTCCCAGGGCTCGCACCGCCAGCGCCGCGCACACCGAGCTGTCGACGCCCCCCGAGAGGCCGAGCACCACGCCCCGCTTGTTCAGGCCGCGCAGGGTATGGAGGAAGAATTCGCCGATGCGCGCGGTCTCGGCCTCGCAGTCGAGCGCGAGGACATCGGCATTGAGTGCGGGTCGCGACATGGCCGCCTCAGGCCGCCTGCTTGCGCTGCACATAGGCCGCGATGGCGGCGACGCTGTCGAGGTTCTCCGGCACCATCTCGATGTCGGCGACCTGGATGCCCCAGGTTTCCTCCAGGAAGAGGATGAGCTCGAGCACGCCGGTGGAGTCGAGGATGTGCAGATCCAGCAGGGAATCGGTATCGCCGTAGGCGGTGTCGCGAGCGCCGAGCAGGAAGTTGCTGTCGATGTAATCGCGGATCTTTTGGTGCATGTCAGCCATGGAAAGGAAACCTCGGTGAGGGAAGGAGGGATGGGGGCGGCATCAGCGCAATCCCGTTTTCTTGATTTTTCCGGTATCGGTGCGGGGCAGGGCGTCGACGAACTCGACGTACTTCGGCGCCATGAAATTTTCGATGTGCGCCAGGCAATGTTTGATGACGTCGCGTTCGGTCAGGCTCACGCCGGGTTTGCACACCACGAAGGCCTTGACGGCCTGGCCGAGCAGCGCGTCGTCCACGCCGATGACCGCGGCTTCCAGCACGCCACCTAGCGCATGCAGCACATTCTCGACTTCGCGCGGGCTGACTTTTTCGCCCCGGCTCTTGATGATGTCGTCACGCCGGGCCACGAAATACAGCCAGCCCTCGTCATCGGTGCGGAACAGATCGCCCGAATACAGCACCGTCTCGCCGGGGATCGGCCCCGGGCGCAGGCGCTGCGCGGTCTGCTGCGGCTTGCGCCAGTAGCCGCGCATCACATGGCTGCCCCGAATGACCAGCTCGCCCGTGGCACCCCAGGGCAGACGGCGCCCCTCGTCATCGACCAGCCAGACCTCCTCGTTGGGCATGCCACGCCCCACGCTGCCGGGACGCAGGTCGAGCTGTTCGGGGGGCAGGTAGGTGACGCGCTTGCACTCGGTCAGCCCGTACATGGAGAACAGCGTGGCTTGCGGAAACAGCGCGCGGATCTGCGCAATCTGCGTCTGCGGCAGCGCCGCTGCGGTGTTGGTGATCAGCCGCAGCGCGGAAAGGTCGAACTCGTCCAGCGTCTTGAGATTGGTCAGCAGGGTGAACATGGTGGGCACGCCGGCGAAGACGGTGGCCCGTTCCTGCGCCATAGTCGCCAGCACTTTCACTGGAAAGGTGAACGAGCGCTCGAGCAGCACGGTGGCGCCCAGGCTGAAGGCCATCAGCACCTGGTACAGCCCGTAGTCGAAAGCCAGAGGCAGGGCGCAGACGATGATGTCGTCCTGTCGCAGGCCCAGATAGCCGCGCACCGAACGCAGCGCGGTGAGCATGTTCAGGTGGGTGAGCATCACGCCCTTGGCGTCGCCGGTGGAGCCCGAGGTGTAAATGATGGCGGCCAGGTCCTGATCGATCAGATCGGGATGCGTGGGCGAGCAGGGAGTCTGGCTCAAGGCCTGGGGGAAAGGGCGCTCGCGCGCATCGGCCGTGCCGGTATCCGCCTTGCCTTGTGCGTAGGCCGTCAGCATGTAGCAATGACGGACACTGCCGTTCTGAGCCAGTGCCGAGCGGCTGGTTTCGGCCAGTTCCTGCTGCGTAAGCAGGGCGCTGGCTTCGGAATCGTTGAGGATGTAGGCCAGCTTGTCGGCCTTGGTCAAGGTGTTGACCGGCATGAACACCGCGCCGATCTTGAGCACGGCATACATCGCCGCGATCATTTCCACGCAGTTGTCGAGAAACAGCGCCACCCGCTCCCCCCGCTGCACCCCGTCGGCGCGCAGCGCGGCGGCGATGCCTTCCACCCGGTCCGCCAAGTCGCCATAGCAGGTGGAAACGCCCTCGCGCACGAGCGCACGATGTTCGGCAGATTGGGCGGCAGTCGTCTCGAAGGTGTGGTGAAGCAGCATGGCCGGGATGGAAAAAGCGGAGATTGCCAGCATACGGGCAGCGCGGTCTGTTTCATCCCCCCGCGATCGCAAGGAAAGCGCAACACTGTGACTTATTTGGAACCGCGCCGCCCGCTATCCTTGCCGTTTCAAAATTCAGGATGCGGGTATGGGACTGGGGCTTTACATCATCGGCGACGAAATCCTCTCGGGAAAACGTCAGGACAAGCATTTTCCCCACCTGCTCGGTTTGCTCAGGGCGAGGCAAATGCGTGTGGACTGGGTGCAATACCTGGGGGACGATCCCGCGCAACTGGCGGCATCGTTTGCCGCCAGTTTCCAGCGCGGCGACGTGGCGCTGAGCTGTGGCGGCATCGGCGCCACGCCGGACGATCACACCCGGCAAAGTGTCGCCGCGGCCCTGGGTGTGCCGCTGGAAATCCACCCCGAAGCGAAGGCGCTGATCCAGCAACGGATTGTGGAGGCGGGGCTGGGCGATCTGGACTCGCCCGCCAACCAGCAGCGACTGCAGATGGGGTGTTTTCCCCAGGGCAGCGCCATCATTCCCAACCCCTACAACAAGATTCCGGGTTTTTCCATCCACCAGCACTACTTCGTGCCCGGCTTTCCGGTCATGGCCTGGCCGATGCTCGAATGGGCGCTGGACGGCCCGCTCGCCCACCTTCATGGGCAAGGGCATCAGGTCGAGCAGGCGGTCATCGTCCGCAAAGCGATGGAATCCGATCTGACGCCTCTCATGGAAGACATCGAGCGTCGCTACCCGGGCGTGAAAGTCTTCAGCCTGCCCAGCGTGGATCATCCGGTGTGGGGCCGGCACATCGAACTTGGCGTCAAGGGCGAAGCCAGGGGGGTCGAAGCAGCGTTCGTCTATTTGTGTGCACACTTGCCAGCGGGCAGTTGGGAGCATGCACCGAAATGACGCCTTGCGCACATGCGTGGTGCACATTGCCTCAGTGCACCAAATATGGGCACCCAAAGAGTCATGCCAATCCCCACAGAATGTCCCGCCATCAATGCCACGGGAGGTGGGGTGTCATCTGATCGATCTGGGCACGCTTTCTGCTAGATTCCTCGTACTGCTCGGAGCATTGCAGCAAACGATGTTGGGTGCCATCTTTCGACGCAAAGATGACCACCCACATGCATTTCAAACCTGATAGGAGATTTTCATGAGCAAAACAGTCGCCGACGTGATGGGCATGGTGAAAGAGCACGACGTCAAGTTCGTGGATTTCCGTTTCACCGACACCCGCGGCAAAGAGCAACACGTTTCGGTGCCGGTGTCCCATTTCGACGAGGGCAAGTTCACCGACGGCCATGCGTTCGACGGTTCCTCCATCGCTGGCTGGAAAGGCATCGAAGCCTCGGACATGCTGCTCATGCCCGATCCCAACACCGCCAATATCGATCCGTTCTACGAAGAAACCACGCTTCTGCTGAGCTGCGACGTGCTCGAGCCGGGTGATGGCAAGCCCTACGACCGCGACCCGCGTTCCATTGCCAAGAAGGCCGAGGCCTACCTCAAGGCTTCCGGCATCGGTGATACGGCCTACTTCGGTCCGGAACCCGAGTTCTTCATCTTCGATCAGGTTCGCTGGAATGTCGACATGTCCGGCTGCTTCGTCAAGGTCGACTCCAACGAGGCCGCATGGGCCACCGGCGACAAGATGGAAGGCGGCAACATGGGTCACCGTCCCTCGGTGAAGGGTGGCTACTTCCCGGTGCCCCCGGTCGACAGCCTGCAGGACATCCGCTCGGAAATGTGCCTGCTGCTCGAACAAATGGGCGTGCCGGTCGAAGTGCATCACCACGAAGTGGCCAATGCCGGCCAGTGCGAGATCGGCACCAAATTCTCCACCCTGGTGCAGCGCGCCGACTGGACGCAGATGCTCAAGTACGTGGTGCAGAACGTGGCCCACGCTTACGGCAAGACCGCGACCTTCATGCCCAAGCCCATCGTCGGCGACAACGGTTCGGGCATGCACGTGCACCAGTCGATCTGGAAGGACGGCAAGAACCTGTTCGCGGGCAACGGCTATGCAGGCCTGAGCGAATTTGCGCTGTACTACATCGGCGGCATCATCAAGCACGCCCGCGCGCTCAACGCCATCACCAACCCGGGCACCAACTCCTACAAGCGGCTGGTGCCTGGTTTCGAGGCTCCGGTGATGCTGGCCTACTCCGCCCGCAACCGTTCGGCGTCCATCCGCGTGCCGTTCGTGCAGAGTGACAAGGCCCGCCGCATCGAAGTGCGCTTCCCCGATCCCACGGCCAACCCGTACCTGGCCTTCTCGGCCATGATGATGGCCGGCCTGGACGGCGTGGAAAACAAGATTCACCCAGGCGAAGCCGCAAGCAAGAACCTGTACGACCTGCCGCCGGAAGAGGAAGCCAAGATCCCGACCGTTTGCTCCAGTCTCGATCAGGCTCTGGACTACCTCGACAAGGATCGCGGCTTCCTGACCAAGGGCGGCGTGTTCAGCGACGACTTCATCAGCGCCTACATCGATCTGAAAATGGAAGAGGTCACGCGTTTCCGCATGACCACCCATCCGGTCGAATTCGACATGTACTACTCGCTGTAAAGCGGAATGGTCTTCAAGAGCGGCCCCTGCGGGCCGCTTTTTTTTGGCAATTCCGCCACGGCCTGTCGGCGGCCCCTGTGGCGGGCGCGTTGCCAGACTTACACTGACCGCTGACTTCTTGACCCTAGCGCACCATGACACCGTTTGTCCGTTTGACCGTCCGATATGCAGCGTTTGCCGTGTTTGCGGCCGTGGCGGGCGCCTCTGCCGCCGTGGCGCAGACCGACCCGCAGCGGGTTTATCGCTGCCCCGACAACTCCTACACCAATGATCTCTCCGAGGTGAAAGAGAAGAACTGCAAGCTCATCGACAACGCGAATGTGAGCATCCTGTCCAGTCCGATGGTGGCGCCCAGGGCGGCAGGCTCGGGCGGACGGAGCGAGGATCAGAAGGCCGGGTCCAATGTGAACCAGGCCGCGCGGGTCGCGCCCTCCACCCAGAAAGAGCGCGATGCCGAGGCGCGGCGCATTCTGGAACAGGAGCTGCAACAGCAACAGGCACGTTTGGAGCAGCAGCTCAAGGCCTACAACAATGGCCAGCCCGACTACCTGCCCAGCGAGCGGCTCGTGGGAGGCGGGGTCAAGGGCGGTGAATATGCCCAGCGCGTGGGGGCCATGAAAGACCAGATCGCCATGACGCAGGCCAATATTGCCGCCCTGCAGCGCGAATTGCAGAAATACCCGCAATGAACGACGGCAAGGCCGGTCTGCCGAGCGCGCCCGAGTATCCCGGCCTGGAATGGCTGGCCTCCATGACCGCGCTGGTGGATGACGGTGGCTTGATTCACTACGCCAACCCGGCGCTCGAGAACGGGCTGGGCGTCTCCCGTCGTCTGCTGCAGGGACAGAATCTGGGTCAGTGGATGGATTGCCCTGCGCTCTGGCAGGAGTCTCTGCTCCAGGTGCGCAGCAACGAGTTCAGCAGCAAGCGCTTCGATTGCATGATGCGTCTGCGCGACTTGCGCGAGGCGATGCAAGTCCAGATCATCGTGGCGCGTACCGATCAGCCGCAAGGTCTGCTGCTGGTCGAGGTGGTCGAAATCAGCCAGCAGTCGCGACTGGAGCGTGAGGAGCAGTGGCACAACCAGGCCCAGGCGAACAAGGAGCTGATCCGCAATCTCGCCCACGAGATCAAGAATCCGCTGGGAGGCATTCGGGGGGCCGCGCAATTGCTGCACGCCGAGTTGCCCTCCGCCGAACTTCAGGAGTACACCCAGGTCATCATCGCCGAGGCTGACCGCCTGCAGACCCTGGTGGACCGGCTGTTGGCGCCGCATCGCAAGCCGCATGTCGTGGGCGACGTGAACATCCACGAAGTGTGTGAGCATGTGCGCACCTTGCTGCAGGCCGAGTTTCCGCAGGGGCTGACCATCGAGCAGGATTACGACGCCAGTCTGCCCGAGTTTCGCGGCGACAAGGAGCAGCTCATCCAGGCGGTGCTCAACATCGCCCACAATGCAGCACAGGCGCTGCAGGCGCGCATCGCCCAGGGCGACGCGCACATCGTGTTCCGTACCCGGGTGGCGCGGCAGATGACGGTGGCCCGTCATCGCTACAAGCTGGCACTGGTCTTGCATATCGTGGACAACGGCCCCGGGGTGCCTGCGGAACTGAAGGACCGCATCTTTTTTCCGCTGATCTCGGGCCGAGAAGGAGGAAGTGGACTGGGACTCACCCTGGCCCAGACCTTCGTCCAGCAACATCAGGGAACCATCGAATGCGACAGCCAGCCCGGCCATACCGAATTCCGCATCACCATACCGCTGCCTTGAACGCATGGCTGACGCCGCAGGGGAGCTCGCGATGAAGCCGATCTGGGTGGTTGACGACGATGCATCGATCCGCTTCGTACTGGAGAAGGCGCTGCAGAAGGCCGGCATGGAAGTGCGCAGCTTTTCCAATCCGCGTGAGGTTCTGAGCGCCATTGCCGAATCCTGTCCGCAGGTGCTCGTGAGCGATATCCGCATGCCCGGTGGCAACGGCATCGACCTGTTGCAGCAGATCCGCCAGTCTCATCCTGGTCTGCCCGTCATCATCATGACGGCTTATTCCGATCTCGACAGCGCGGTGGCGTCGCTGCAAGGCGGCGCCTTCGACTACCTCAGCAAGCCCTTCGATGTGGAGAAGGCCGTCGAACTGATCCAGCGGGCCGTCGATGAAAGTCTGCGTGAGGAGCAGGCTGACGAAGCGCTCCATGAAGCTCCCGAACTCCTCGGCCAGGCCCCGGCCATGCAGGATGTGTTCCGCGCCATCGGCCGCCTGGCGCATTCGCAGGTCACCGTGCTGATCACGGGCGAATCCGGTTCGGGCAAGGAACTCGTCGCCCGTGCGCTGCACAAGCACAGCCCTCGTTCCGGCGGGCCGTTTGTCGCCATCAACACCGCGGCGATTCCCAAGGATCTGCTGGAAAGCGAGCTGTTCGGCCACGAACGCGGCGCCTTCACCGGTGCGCAGACCATGCGGCGCGGCCGCTTCGAGCAGGCCGAAGGTGGCACGCTGTTCCTCGATGAAATCGGCGACATGCCGCTGGAACTGCAGACCCGGCTGCTGCGCGTGCTGTCCGATGGTCACTACTACCGTGTGGGCGGGCACAGCGCGATCAAATCGCATGTGCGGGTGATTGCCGCCACGCACCAGAACCTCGAACAGCGCGTGGCGCAAGGCCAGTTCCGCGAAGATCTGTTCCATCGTCTCAACGTCATCCGTCTGCGCCTTCCGCCCTTGCGCGAACGCAGCGAAGACATCGCGCCGCTCATCAAGCATTTCCTGCTGCGCAGCGCCCAGGAACTCGGCGTCGAGGCCAAGCGGATCTCCGCCGAAGCGCTGCGCGTGCTGCAGCAGTTTCCCTTCCCCGGCAACGTCCGTCAGCTGGAGAATCTGTGTCAGTGGCTGACCGTCATGGCCCCGGCACAGACGATTCAAGTCAAGGATCTGCCCGATGAACTCCGGCCGGGTGTGCCTTCGGCAGAAAGCCCGGCAACCGCAGCGGCCATGTCAGCCCTCTCAGCCGTGGCGCCGTCGGCAACAGCGGCACCGGTGGATGCGCCGCTTCCGGCGGCCGGGCAGGCGTCCCACGACGACTGGGAGCGCAGTGTGGAGCAGGTGGCCCTGGGCCTGATCCGCAGCGGCGAAACCGATGTCATGCACCACCTCACCCAGCGTTTCGAGCGAGCGGTGATCACCGCCGCGCTGACGCAGACTCACGGCCGGCGCATCGAAGCCGCGCAGAAGCTGGGGATCGGCCGCAACACCATCACGCGCAAGATCCAGGAACTCGGCATGGAAGATTGAAGCCGGGTCAGAGATCCAGATCGGCCACAACCGGCGCGTGATCGCTGGGACGTTCGTTCTTGCGTGGAGTTTTGTCGATGACGCAATGCTGCAGCGAGGCGCGCAAGGCCTGACTCAGCAGAATGTGGTCGATGCGCAGCCCCTGGTTCTTGCGAAAGGCCAGATTGCGATAGTCCCACCAGCTCCAACTCTTGGGGGGCTGGTCGAAGGCCCGGAAGGCGTCGAACATGCCCAGCCCGAGCAGCGAGGCGAAATGCCCCCGCTCCTCGGGCGTGCAGTGGATCTGCCCCGCCCAGGCGACCGGATCGTAGACGTCGCGATCTTCAGGGGCGATATTGAAGTCACCGACCAATGCCACTTTCGCATGCTGCTCCAACTCCGTGACCAGCCAGTTCTGCAAGGCATCGAGCCATCGCATCTTGTAGGCGAACTTGTCGCTGCCCGGCGCTTGTCCATTGGGAAAGTAGGCGCCGATCACCCGAATCTCGCCGAACGCCGCGGCGATCACGCGCGCCTGAGAATCGTCCAGACCGGGCATGCCGCGCTGAACCTCCGTGGGCGGCGTTCGGCTGAGCAAGGCCACGCCGTTGTAGGTGGGCTGGCCGAGGCAAACGCTGTGGTAGCCCGCGGCCAGCAAATCGACATGGGGAAAGCGGTCATCGGTCAGCTTGGTCTCCTGCAGCGCCAGCACATCGGGCGACTGGGCTTGCAGCCAGTCGAGCACCTGAGGCAGGCGCACGGAGAGGGAGTTGACGTTCCAGGTTGCGATTCTCATGGTCTTGGCGTGCAAATAGCCGCATTCTGCCTGTGCTCCCTGGCATGGTTCGTTGCAGTTCGATACAGGCGGCCCATTTGAAATGTTATAAAGTAACATTTCATTCTCAACTTCGAGTCCTTGCCATGAAAACGCGTGCCTTGCTGCTCTCATTACTCATGCTCTTGCCTCTGTCTCTGCTGCCCAGCCGGGCGGCACAGGCCGCACCGATTGCCATCGTGGCAGCGGAAAGCACCTACGGCGTCATTGCGCAGGCGATAGGCGGAAACCAGGTGCAGGTGGACAGCATCATCAAAAATCCGAACGTCGATCCGCACAGCTTCGAAGCCACGCCTGCCGTGGCGCGCAAAGTGGCCAAGGCCCAGATCGCACTGCTCAACGGTATCGGCTATGACGACTGGATGACCAAGATGCTGGCGGCGAACCCCGCGCCGCATCGGCAGGTGATCGTGGCCGCGGATCTTGATCCGGCCCTGATCATGCCCGATCGAAATCCGCATGTGTTTTACGATCCGACGGTTGCGCTCAAGGTGGCCGAGAGACTGGCGCAACTGCTGCAGCAGGCCGACCCGGCCCATCGCGAGGCATTTGCCGGCAATCTTCAACGCTTCAAGACGCAGTTGACCCGGCTGAACGAGGCGCAAGAGGCGTTGGCAAAGCGCCATCCTCAACTGAAGGTCACGGCCACCGAGCCCGTTGTGGGCTATCTGCTGCGGCAACTGGGATGGACCAGCCTGGGCGAGAAATTTCAATTCGACGTGATGAACGATACCGAACCATCCCCTGCCGAAGTGGCGCGCTATGAAGACAATCTGCGCCAGCACAAAGTGGCCCTGCTGTTCTACAACCGCCAGGTGACCGATCCGCTGACTGACCGGCTGCGTGCGCTGGCGCGCAGTTCCGGCGTGCCGGTCGTGGGGGTCGATGAATTCGTGCCCCCGAAGACTGACTACGTTCAGTGGCAGATGCAGACCCTCGCCGCCATCGAGCACGCGCTGGGCAAAGCCCGCTGATCGTGGCGATCGATTTTCCAGCGGCGATGGGCTTCGGCGAGTGGGCCTTGCAGGCGCAGGGTCTGCGCTGTGCGCTGGGCGGGCGCACTGTGCTCGACAGCCTGGATCTCGCCATCCGCCCGGGGCAATTCGTCGGGGTGTTCGGGGCCAATGGTGCGGGCAAGACCACCTTGCTTCGCGCCCTGCTCGGATTGCAGCCCCTGCAGTCCGGACAGTTGCGGCTTCTCGGGCAGGACGGTGTCTCCCTGCGCACGCAGATGGGCTATGTCTCGCAGCGTGATCCCGTCGGTGCCGACAGCTTTCTGCGGGTTCGCAGTTATGTGGCAGCGGCCTGGCAAGGCGAACGCTGGGGATTGGGTCTGCGCGACGCCGGTCAGCGCAGACAGGCTGTCGATGCGGCGCTGCAGGCCATGGAAATGGGAAATCTTGCCGAGCGCGGGATGGACAGCCTCTCCGGGGGGCAGCGCCAGAGGGCGCGCATCGCCCAGGCGCTGGTCAACCCGGTGCGCATTCTGCTGCTTGATGAGCCGCTCTCCAATCTCGACCCCCAGGCCCAGCAGCGCATTCTCCAGACCGCGCGCAGGCTTTGCACCGAGCAGGGCCTGACCGTGCTGATGACCGCGCACGACATCAATCCGCTGCTTTCCCACATGGATCGGGTTCTGTACCTCGCGGGCGGACGCGGGCGACTGGGCACGATCGACGAAGTGGTCAACGGACCCGCGCTCTCGGCGCTCTATGGCATTCCCATGGCCGTGGCGCGCGATGGTGCCTATGTGTTCATCCATCCCGCCGGCGGCTTCATGCCCGAGGGGGCGGCCCATTGTGGGCACGATCACGGCCACTCCGATCAGGCAGGTCTTGGAGACGTCGCATGATTCTCGGACTGGAGTACGGCTTCATGCGCCACGCGTTCGCTGCCGGTAGCGCGATCGCCGTCCTGAGCGCCGCCGTGGGCTATTTCATCACCCTGCGGCGACAGGCCTTTGCCGCGCATGCGCTCTCGCATGTCGGATTCACCGGAGCGGCCGGTGCCATTCTTCTGGGCCTGAGCCCCTACCTGGGCCTGTTCGCCTTCACCCTGGCCAGCGGCGTGGCACTGGCGCTGACGGGCGGGCGCATCCGCCAGCGCGATATCGGCATCGGCATGGTGCTCATGTTCGCCCTGGGGCTCGGTGTGCTGTTTCTCAATCTCTACACCGCCAACGCGCAGTCGGCGATGAGCATTCTGTTTGGCAGCATTGTGGGCATCACGAGCGAGCAGGCGTGGTTGTCCCTGATGGTCTGCGTGGCGGGGCTGGCCGGACTGGCCCTGCTGTACCGTCCTCTGTGTTTCGCCAGCTTCAATCCGGAAGGGGCGCAGGCACGCGGGGTGAACACGCGCCAGCTCGACGTCCTGTTCATCTTGCTGGTCGCGGCCACCGTGGCGATCGCCGTGCCGGTGATCGGCGCGCTGCTGATCTTCGCCTTGCTGGTCGGGCCCGCGGCCACGGCGCAGACCCTCAGTCGCAGCGTCGCTGGAGGCATCGGCCTGTCCGTCGCGCTGGGACTGATGGTGATGTGGGGCGGGCTGGCCGCGGCGTATTACATCGGCTTTCCGGCCAGCACCTGGATCGCCTCGCTGAGCTTTGGCTTCTATCTGATCGGGCACGCCTGGCGCGCCTGGCGGGGCGGTACGGCACAAGGGTGAGGGTGAACCTTGTGCGCGCTCTGAATGAGACGCGCCAGCCTCAGCTCAGATCCGCGTCCAGCACGGCGCCACGGTGTGAGCTGCCGACCAGCGCGGCGA
>JAJTBQ010000284.1 GCA_021286835.1 Thiomonas sp. | reverse complement strand
TCAGATCTTGCCGACCAGATCCAGCGAAGGCTTCAGCGTGGCCGCGCCTTCCTTCCACTTGGCCGGGCAGACTTCGCCGGGGTGCGCGGCCACATACTGGGCAGCCTGGACCTTGCGCAGCAGTTCCTTGGCGTCGCGGCCGATGCCGTTGTCGTGGATCTCGCACAGCTTGATCACGCCTTCCGGATTGATCAGGAAGGTGCCACGCAGCGCCAGGCCTTCTTCTTCGATCATGACGTCGAAATTGCGGGTCAGTGCGCCGGTCGGGTCGCCGATCAGCGGGTACTTGACCTTCTTGATCGCTTCGGAGGTGTCGTGCCAGGCCTTGTGGGCGAAATGGGTGTCGGTGGACGCGCCATACACTTCCACCCCGAGGGATTTGAAGGTGTCGTAGTTGTCGGCCAGGTCTTCAAGCTCGGTCGGGCAGACGAAGGTGAAGTCGGCGGGGTAGAACACCACGACCGACCACTTGCCCTTCAGGCTGGCCTCGGTCACTTCGAAGAACTTGCCGTTCTGGAAGGCGGTAGCTTTGAAGGGTTTGACTTCGGTGTTGATCAGAGACATGTGAAACTCCTTGAGGTTGCTGTTGACGGCCCGCTGTGAGAGGGCGACTTGGAAGGTTTTACCTTCATTTATGTTGCGGTGCACACTCTAGGGGTTTGCCCCCATACCCGTCCAATGGACTCTTTCAATTCTGGCCATAGAGCCCCCCTATTCCGTAGATCGAGGCCGCACGTTGCGCGACGCAACATGGCCGCGGCAACCCCTTCCTCACCCCGCCGTTCCTTACTGCCATGAACCCTGCGACCACCTCGATCACCTACATCGGCCTGGGCGCCATGGGCACGCCGATGCTGGGCCATCTGCTGCGGCTGGGCTGTTCCGCCAGGGTCTATGCCCGCAGCGAAAGCAGCCGCGCCGCGGCCGCCGAACTCGGTGTCGCGGTGTGTTCGACGCCAGCAGAAGCCGCGCAGGGCGCCGATTTCATCTTCACCAACGTCACGTCCACCGAAGACGTGCGAGCCGTGCTTTGCGGCCCTGACGGCGCCATGCATGGCGCCCGGCCGGGTGCCGTCTGCATCGACCACAGCACCATCGCGGCCGAAGGCGCGCGCGCGATCGGGCAAACGCTGAGGACTGCCGGACTGCACTTTCTCGATGCGCCGGTCTCGGGCGGCGTCCGCGGCGCCCGAGACGCCAGCCTGAGCCTCATGGTGGGTGGCGACGCTGAGGTTTTCGCACGCGCGTTGCCGCTGCTGCGGGCCCTGGGCCCGAACGTCAAGCACGTCGGCCCCAGCGGCAGCGGGCAGGTGGCCAAGGCCTGCAATCAACTCATCCAGGTCGTCACCATCGAGGCCATCGCGGAAGCGTTGTTGTATGCGGCGCGGCAGGGTGTGGATGCCCATGCGGTACTCGACGCCATCGGCACGGGCTTCGCCGGCAGCCGCATGCTCGACCTGATGGGGCCGAAGATGGCCGGGCGCGATTTCGCCGCGGGCATCGAGGCCCGCCTGCATGCCAAGGACTTCGGCCTGATCGCCGCATCTGCCCAGGCCGCCGGATTGCGTCTGCCCGCGCTGGAGCAAGTGCAGCGCCAGCTCGAGGTGCTGATGCAGTCGGGCTGGGGTCGCGACGACACCTCCAGCCTGCTGCGGGTGCTGGAGCAGCAACAGGGTGAACTCAACCGGCCAGCGTGAGGTCCTGCGCTGCGTCGTGCGTTTCGCTCACCGGCTTGCGCGCCCCGATCAGATCCCACAGTCGGGCGTGCAGTGCAGACCCCGGCTGCGCCAAGGTATCGAGCACCGAAAAATGATGGGCACCGGGAACGAGCAGGGTCTTGCCCGAAGCCGGCCAGTGCCTATGCATCAGCCGGGCCTGCGCGTGAAACGCCTCCGACTCCTCCGCCCCCACCGCCAAGGCCAGGGGCGCCGGGCCCGAGGGCGGCAGCCACACCGGCGACATGGCGCGCGCGCCGTGCTGGGTCAACTGAAGATCGCGCTGCAGGAAGGCCGTCTTTCGAACCGCCTCGAGGTCATAAACGCCCGACAGCGCCAAGGCGCCCGATGGGATCTGCGTCGGCAGGTCATTGGCAAACCAATCGAAGCGGCAAGCCAGCATCATGGCGGCCAGATGCGCGCCGGCCGAATGACCGGCCAGGACGATGCGCGAACGGTCCACGCCGAAATCCTCCGCCCGGCGCCATACCCAGGCCAGCGCCTGCACCACATCGCGCACGATCTGCTGCAGCGGCGCACCGGGCGCGAGCGCGTAATTCACCACGACCACATGCACCCCGCGCGCCACGAACGGCGGCGCCAGGAAACTGTGATCGGCCTTGTCCAGCGAGCGCCACCAGCCGCCATGGATGAACACCAGACAAGGCGCCAGACCGGTCGCCGCCGGTGCAAACCAGTCCAGCGTCTGCGTGATCGCATCGCCATAAGGCAGGTCGAGCAGACACGGCCAGTTCAGGCGCGCCTCCTGGGAATCGCGCTTCCAGCGCGCGAGATAATCTGCCCAGTCGGGCACCAGTTCACGATTATTGAATTGGCGGTCGAGCACCGCAGCGTCGTAACGCATCATCCCATCCCATCGGGTCCGAGTACGGATTTGTCACCGACCGATGGTAGGGCGGGAAGTCGCACCTCACTATCGAAGATACCGTTCGTTACCAATCCGCTTCAATCGAGCCATGACCCCGCATTCGCCGCGTCGGTTATGATTTTGGTTTTCGGGCCGATAGCTCAGCTGGGAGAGCGCTGCGTTCGCAATGCAGAGGTCGGGAGTTCGATCCTCCTTCGGTCCACCA
>JAJTBQ010000283.1 GCA_021286835.1 Thiomonas sp. | reverse complement strand
GTTCCGCGTCGTTATCGCGGACCCACGATCAGGAGAATGAGTCATGGCCAGAATGCGTGCAGTCGATGCCGCGGTTTTAGTGCTGGAGAAGGAAGGCGTGCACCAAGCCTTCGGCGTGCCCGGCGCGGCGATCAACCCCCTTTATTCCGCGCTGCGCAAGAACGGCCACATCGCGCATGTTCTGGCGCGCCACGTCGAGGCCGCGTCGCACATGGCCGAGGGCTACACCCGCACCGCGCCCGGTCACATCGGCGTGTGCATCGGCACCTCGGGCCCGGCGGGCACCGACATGATCACCGGGCTGTATTCGGCCATCGCCGATTCCATTCCCATTCTGTGCATCACCGGCCAGGCCCCGCGCGCGCGGCTGTACAAGGAAGACTTCCAGGCCGTGGACATCGAGTCCATCGCCAAGCCCGTGTGCAAGTGGGCGGTGACGGTGCGCGAGCCCGCGCTGGTGCCGCGGGTGTTTCAGCAGGCCTTCCATGTGATGCGCTCGGGCCGTCCGGGGCCGGTGCTGATCGATCTTCCGCTGGACGTGCAGCTCGCCGAAATCGAGTTCGATCCCGATACCTACGCGCCGCTGGCGGTCTACAAGCCCACGGCCACGCGGGCGCAGGTCGAGAAGGCGCTGGACATGCTCGACGCTGCCGAGCGGCCGTTGATCGTCGCCGGAGGCGGCGTGATCAATGCAGACGCCTCCGAACTGCTGGTGCAGTTCGCCGAGCTGACCGGCGTGCCGGTGATTCCCACGCTGATGGGCTGGGGCGCCATCGGCGATGGCCACCCGCTGATGGCCGGCATGGTCGGTCTGCAGACCAGTCATCGCGGCGGCAACGCCAATCTGCTGGCATCCGACTTGGTGCTGGGCATCGGCAACCGCTGGGCCAACCGCCACACCGGCTCGCCCGAGGTTTACACCAAGGGTCGCAAGATCGTGCACGTGGACATCGAGCCCACGCAGATCGGCCGGGTGTTCATGCCCGATTACGGCATCGTCTCCGATGCGAAGGCGGCGCTGGAGCTGTTCATCGACGTGGCGCGCGAGCGCAAGGCGGCGGGCAAGCTCAAGGCGCGCAGCGCCTGGGCGGGGGCCTGCCGCGAGCGGGTGCAGACGATGTTGCGCAAGTGGGACTACGAGCAGATTCCCATCAAGCCCCACCGTGTCTACAAGGAGATGGTCGAATTCTTCGATGCCGACACGCGCTATGTGACCACCATCGGCCTGTCGCAGATCGCGGCGGCGCAGCTCCTCAAGGTGGAAAAGCCGCGTCATTGGATCAATGCCGGCCAGGCCGGGCCTCTGGGCTGGACGCTGCCTGCTGCGCTGGGCGTGCGCGTGGCCGACCCCACGGCCGACGTGGTGGCGATTTCCGGCGATTACGACTTTCAGTTTCTCATCGAGGAGCTGGCTGTGGGCGCGCAGTTCAAGCTGCCCTACATCCATATCGTGGTCAACAACTCCTACCTCGGCCTGATCCGCCAGGGCCAGCGCCAGTTCGACATGGACTACTGCGTGCAGCTCTCGTTCGACAACGTCAATTCGCCCGAGGTCAACGGCTACGGCATCGATTTCGTCAAGGTGACCGAAGGCCTGGGTTGCAAGGCCATCCGCGTGTTCGACCCGAACCAGATCCAGCCGGCGCTGGCGCAGGCCCGGCAGTTGATGAAGGACTATGCCGTGCCCGTGGTGGTCGAAATCATCCTCGAGCGCGTGACGAACATCGCCATGGGTGGTGAAATCGACGCCATCACCGAATTCGACCCGGTCATCGACCTGCAACCCGCCGAAGTT
The DNA here is from genome assembly GCA_021286835.1 of Thiomonas sp. Taxonomy (GTDB): domain Bacteria; phylum Pseudomonadota; class Gammaproteobacteria; order Burkholderiales; family Burkholderiaceae_C; genus Thiomonas. The sequence continues at coordinate 1,051 of JAJTBQ010000283.1, read as the reverse complement.
TGAGGACACCGACATGCCCCGATTCGCCGCCAACCTCACCATGCTCTTCACCGAAGAGCCCTTCATCGACCGTTTCGAGTCGGCCGCCAAGGCCGGCTTCAAGGCGGTGGAATTTCTCTTCCCCTACGCCCACACCGCGCAGCAGGTGCGCAACGCGGCGCTGGAAGCGGGCGTGCAGATCGTGCTGCACAACCTGCCCGCGGGCGACTGGGATGCGGGCGAGCGCGGCATCGCCTGCCTGCCCGACCGCGTGGCCGAGTTCCGCGAGGGCGTGGCCCGCGCCATCGACTACGCCCGCGCACTGGGCGTGACCCAGCTCAACTGTCTGGCGGGCAAGGTGCCCGCGGGGGCCGACCCCGCCGCGCTGCGATCCACCCTGGTGGAGAACCTGCGCTATGCCGCCTCGCAGCTCGCGCCCCACGGCATCCGGCTGTTGATCGAGCCGATCAACACCTTCGACATTCCCGGCTTCTACCTGCACGGCACGGCCCAGGCGCTGCAACTGATGGACGAGGTGGGCAGCGACAACCTGTTCCTCCAGTACGACATCTATCACATGCAGCGCATGGAAGGCGAGCTGGCCGCGACGATGCAAAAGCACCTGCCGCGCATTGCCCACATCCAGCTGGCCGACAACCCTGGCCGCAACGAGCCAGGAACGGGCGAGATCAACTACGCCTTCCTGTTCCAGCACCTCGACCGCATCGGCTACACCGGCCACATCGGTTGCGAATACAAGCCCAAGACCACGACCACGGCTGGCCTGGGCTGGCTGGCCGTCCTGTAAAACAACACACGTTCACATCAATACGGAGATTCGCATGGCTACTCTTGGATTCATCGGACTGGGCATCATGGGCGCGCCGATGGCGGGGCATCTGCTGGCCGGCGGGCACACGCTCTATGTGCACAGCCGCAGCAAGTTGCCGCAGACCCTGCTCGAAGCGGGCGCCAAGGCTTGCGCCAGCAACACCGAAGTGGCGCAGAAGGCCGACATCATCTTCACCATGGTGCCCGACACGCCCGATGTGCAAAAGGTGCTGTTCGCCGA
>JAJTBQ010000282.1 GCA_021286835.1 Thiomonas sp. | reverse complement strand
GATCGCCTTGCTGCGCGAGGGCGCATGCGTGACATGCGCCACCCTCGGAATGATCTGGTGAAGGGTGGATGAGAACAGGCCGACGGCGAGCATCGCGGCCGCCAGCCAGAACACGGACACTGCGGCACTGGCGACGAGCATGGCCACGGGCAGCAATGCGCCCAGACCCAATATCAGGCGATGCCTTGCATGACGGTCGCCCAGTGGCCCCAGAAACAGCAGGCCGGCTGCATACCCGATCTGCACCGCGGAGGGCACGGCGCCGACGGTGGCAATCGTTGCATGGAAAGTGCGCGCAAACTGCTTCAGCAGGGGCTGCGCGTAGTACAGATCGGCGACCGTGACCGCGCAGGCCAGGGCCATCATCGTCGCGAAGTGCTTCGAAGGTGCGCCGCCGCATTCCGGCGCGGCCGCCGCGTCGATTGCGCCTGCATCCTGCCGGGGTTGGTGCATGAAGACGGCTCGATCAGGTGCCAACGGCGAGGACGACGTTGCCACGGGCCCGCCGGCCGAGCAGCGCCTCGATGGCTGCAGGCGTGTCCTGCCAGTCCGCAGACAGACCCACCTCGACGTGTAGGCGCTGCTGTGCGACCAGGCGGACCAACGTGTCGAGATCGATTGCTACCGGCGTGGGATCGTCGAGGTAGTGGAACTTGCGTAGCGTGCCGCTCAACCCGCCCTTCCAGTTGAAGAAATCCAGCGTCGCCGGTGTACGACTGGCCTGGCCGAACCAGACCAGACGGCCTTCGGGCGCCAGCCGCTCCCACGCGGCGGCAAGCGCCCTGCCGCCCGTGGATTCGAGTGCGATCTCGAAGGGCCCTCTTGCGTCTTCGACCGACGGGATCGTCTCGATGGCGCCCAGCTCCCGGAGTCGCTGGCCGCGCTCGTCATCGGCTGCAACGGCCGTGATCCGTGCTCCATGGGCAGCCGCAAGCTGCACGAAGGCATGGCCTACGCCGCCGGAAGCCCCGGTGAGCAGCACGCGGCGGGACGCCAGGGGACCGGTTGCGCGGGTCAGGCGCAGTGCCGTCAGACCCGCCAGCGGCAGGGCGGCGGCCGTCCGGTCGTCGAGCCCGTCGGGCAGGGTGACGGCGCGTTCGGCTTTGACCGCCACCCACTCCGCCCAGCCCGCCTGGTCCGGGTGCGCGACCACACGTTGCCCGGGCTCGAGATCGCGCACGTCGCGCCCGACCGCAACGACGCGACCCGACACGTCCTTGCCAGGTCGCCAATCCGGCGGCGGCGCTTCGAGCAGGAACGTCTCGCCGCGGTTGATCGAGTAGGCCGCGACGCGGACCAGCACCTCATCGGCAGCGATCCGGGGCTTCGCTACTTCCTCGAGCCGGATGCGTGCGGGTGAATCGGGGTCGGGGACCCAGGCTTTCATCATGTCCGTCCTATGGGTGGCCCATTCTGCGTTGACTGGATCGGTCGAATGCACTATGCATCGCGCTCGGCCAGGACGTCGCGCAGTGCCGCAATGCCGTTCAGCGCCGCAGGGAATCCGGCATAGACGGCCATCTGGATCAGCACCTCGACCACTTCCTCGCGGCTGCAGCCGACGTTGAGCGCGCCATGCAGGTGCACCTTGAGTTGCGGCTGCGCGTTTCCGAGCGCGGTGAGCGCGGCGACCGTGGCGATCTCGCGCTCTTTCAAGCTGAGAACGCCCCTCGCATAGACGTCGCCGAAACCGAACTCGATGATGTAGCTCGCCAGATCGGGCGCCACATCCCGCAGTGACGCGATGACGCGCTCGCCGGCTTCGCCGTCGATGGTTTTGAGCAGGTTCCAGCCTCGCTCGTAGCGTTCACCGATTTCAGTCATGCCGTGCACTCCTTGGTTGGATGACGGCCATTGTGGTGCCGCGCGCTATGCTCGTGAAGACAAAACGGCGCAAGGTGGTTTTGCAATGATGGAAAACCTGAACTGGGACGATGTGCGACTGTTGCTGCTGGTGGCACGCACGCGCAGCCTGTCGGCGGCGGCGGTGCAGCTCGGCGTGAGCCCCTCCACGGTGGGACGGCGCATCGCACTGCTGGAACGTGCGCTGGGCGTGACGCTGTTCGTGCGCCACGCCAGCGGCTACAGGCTCACGGAGGACGGCACCTCACTGCTGGAGGACGCCAGGCGCGTCGAGGATGCCATCGTGCAGTTGCAGGGCCGCTCGGCGGATGCATGCGCCGTGCCCCGCGGACATGTGCGGCTGGCGACCAACGAGGCGCTGGCGAATCTGCTGATCCTGCCACGCTGGGCGGAGCTTGCGCCACGCTACCCGCAGCTCGTGCTGGAACTGGTGACCGGGGCGGCGATCCAGGATCTGTACCGGCGCGACGCCGATCTGGCGCTGCGGCTGGTGCGGCCGGACGCAGGCGGCCTCACCGTGCGCAAGCTGGGTATGCAGGCCTATGCGGTGTATGCCGAAAAAGGACTGCTGCCGCGGACCCGAAGGCCTGGCAAGGCAGGCCTCGCCAGACTACCGTGGATCGGCTGGGACGCCTCCGTCCAGCATCTGGTGCAGGCGCGGTGGCAGCGCGAACACTTTCCCGATGCCCGCATCGCGCTCACGGCCAATAGCTTGTTCACCCAGTTGCACGCGGCGGTGCAGGGGCTGGGGCTGGCTGTGCTGCCGTGCTACATTGCCGACCCCCATCCGCAGCTCACGCGTTGCCTGTCACCGGGACAATGTGTTTCGCAGGACATCTGGCTGGTGATCCAGCAAGGCCTGCGCGACGCGCCGCGGGTGCGCGTCATCGCGGACATGGTTGCCGCCGTGGTCAGCGACAACCGGAAAGCCCTCGAAGGCCTTCCGCCCTGCCCGGCCGGAGATTCAACGATGCCGTTCGCAAGCCGTCGTTCAGTCGTGAGATTCAGG
>JAJTBQ010000281.1 GCA_021286835.1 Thiomonas sp. | reverse complement strand
GCGGCCCAAGCCCCCGCCAAACGCGTTGCAGCCAAGAAACGGGCCTCCTGACGTGCCGATGGCCAGCTGACCCGCCAACGGGCCACGCATGAAACTCTGGTTGCTCGCCGTGGGCCAGCGCATGCCGCGCTGGGTGGACGAGGCCTATGCCGACTATGCCAAGCGCCTGCCTCCCGAAACCCCTTTGCTGCTCAAGGAAATCCGCGCCGAGGCGCGCAGCTCCAGCATCAGCGCCGAAGCGGTGATGGAACGCGAGGCCCAGCGCATCGAAGCGGCCGTGCCCGCGGGGGCGCGCCTCGTCACCCTCGATGAACGCGGCCAGCGTCTCACCACCGAGGCGCTGTCTCAAGTCCTGCAGCAGTGGCGGCAGGACGGCCGCGACGTCGCACTGGTCATCGGTGGGGCCGACGGTCTTGCCCCGCGCCTCAAACAGAAGGCCGACACCTTGCTGCGACTCTCCGATCTCACCCTGCCCCACGGCCTTGTGCGGGTGTTGCTGGCCGAGCAGCTCTACCGCGCCCACAGCCTGTTGACCGGGCATCCCTATCACCGTGCCTGAGCGCCGGCCGCCGCCCTGGCCCCAACGATAATGACGGCTCATTCTGCACGACCCATCATGCTGCAACCCACCCCCGACTCCCTCTGGGCCGATGTGCTCGCCGTGCGCGAGCGACAGCCGCTGGTGCACAACATCACCAATTTCGTGGTGATGAACTACAACGCCAATGCCCTGCTGGCCCTGGGCGCCGCGCCGGTGATGGCGCATGCGCGCGAAGAAGTCGTCGACATGGCGGGCATCGCCCAGGCGCTGGTGCTCAACATCGGCACGCTCGAACCCGACTGGATCGAGGCCATGCGCATGGCGCTGCAGAAGGCGCGCGCCCGCGGCATTCCCGTGGTGCTCGATCCGGTGGGCGCCGGGGCCACGCCTTATCGCAATCAGGCCGTGGGCGAACTGCTCGCCGCCGGCGGCCCCACGGTGCTGCGCGGCAACGCCTCGGAGATTCTGAGCGTGGCCGGCGTAGCGGCCGCCACCCGCGGGGTGGACAGCTCGGCCGCGTCGGACGATGCGGTGCAGGCCGCTCGCGCGCTGGCCTCCCGACTGAATGCTGTGGTCTGCGTGAGTGGCGCGACCGACCACGTGCTCGCGCCCGACGGTCGTCATGCCCGGCTGTCCAACGGACATGCGTGGATGACGCGCGTCACCGGCGTGGGCTGCTCGGCCAGCGCCCTGATCGGCGCCTTCGGCGCGGTGCAGCCCGACGCGTTTCATGCCACGACCGCCGCCATGGCCTATCTGGGCGTGGTCGGTGAAGCCGCGGCCGAACAGGTTCAGGCCGAAGGCCGTGGCGTCGGCCAGTTGCAGATCGCCCTGCTCGACGGTCTGCAACTCCTGGACGCCGCAACCTTCCGCGCCCGGCTGCGCCTGCAAACGGGTGAATGAGGGGTGACTGAGCGATGACCGAGCCCAGGCGCCGCTGGCCCCTGGCCGTGCTTCGGCTGCATCTCGTCACCGACGCCGCGCTCTGCGGTCCGCGCGGGGTGGAGGCCGTCGTGGCCGAGGCGGTGCGGGGTGGAGCGACCTGCGTGCAACTACGCGAGAAGCACCTCGACACGCGGCCTTTCGTCGAGCGTGCCCGCGCGCTCAAAGCCCTGCTCGCACCACTGGGCGTGCCGCTGATCATCAACGACAGGGTCGACGTGGCGCTGGCGGTGGGCGCCGATGGCGTGCACGTCGGTCAAAGCGACCTGTCAGCTGACGATGTGCGTCGCCTGATGCCTGGCGCGCTCATCGGTCTGTCGGTGGAAAACGCCGATCAGGTGCGCGGTGCATGGGGCCAGCCGGTGGACTACCTGGGCGTCAGCCCCGTGTTCACCACGCCGAGCAAACACGACACCGCGCCAGCGCTCGGACTTGGCGGACTGGCGGCGTTGCGCGCCCTCACCGATCTGCCCCTGATTGCCATCGGCGGCATCGATCTGGACAATGCCGCGCAAGTCATGGCCGCTGGCGCCGACGGGCTGGCCGTGGTGCGCGCCCTCTGCGCCGCACCCGACCCGGCTCAAGCCGCGCGCACGCTGCGCCAGTTCACCGACCCACACGCCCCGCACCGCCGCGATGACCACGATTGAACCCCAGCCCGACACTCTTCCCGTAGCGCGCTACACCCGCGTGCTCAGCATCGCCGGCTCCGACAGCGGGGGCGGCGCCGGCATCCAGGCCGACCTCAAGACCATGGCGGCGCTGGGTTGCTATGGCATGACGGCCATCACCGCCATCACGGCGCAGAACACGCTGGGCGTGCGGACCATCCAGGCTCTGCCTCCCGAATTGCTGGCGCAGCAGATCGACGCGGTGGTCGAAGACATCGGGGTCGATGCGGTGAAGATCGGCATGCTGCACAACGTGGCCGTGGTGCGGGTGGTGGCCGACGCCATCCGCCGCCACCGCTTCGCCCATGTGGTACTCGACCCGGTGATGGTCGCCACCAGCGGCGACAAACTGATCACCGAATCCACCGTGGACCGTCTGGTGGACGAACTCTTTCCGCTCGCCACGCTGATCACACCCAATCTCGATGAGGCGGCCTGGCTGCTCAGACTCCAGGCGATCGACATCGACGCGCTGGAGGGCACGGCCAACCTGCTGCAGGTGCTGGGTGCGCCCGCGGTGTTGCTCAAGGGCGGGCATCTGCCCGGCCCCCAGCTCACCGACCTGCTGCTGCTTCCCGGCGGCCGAATCGAGCGCTGGGAGGCGCCACGCATTCCCACGCGCAATACCCACGGCACCGGCTGCAGCCTGTCTTCGGCCATTGCCTGCCATCTGGCGCTGGGCGCACCGCTGGTCGAGGCCGTGGCGCAAGGCCGCGACTTTGTGCGCGGCGCACTGCTGGC
>JAJTBQ010000280.1 GCA_021286835.1 Thiomonas sp. | reverse complement strand
TCCGATCGGTTCCGATCCGTGCCAATCGGTTCCAATAGGGCTTTGACTTTCAACGTTCCGACCATGCAATTCCTTCTGCGCCAGCCCGATCCGCGCGCCCAGCACCGGCTTCAGGAGGCCGGCACCCATCCGCTGCTGGCGCAGTTGTTCGCGGCGCGCGGGGTGAAAGAGGCGCAAGAGCTGGAACTGGCCTTGCCGCATCTGCTGCCGCCCGCCCTGCTCAAGGGCGCCGAACAGGCGGCGCGGGCCCTGGCCGACGCCATCGCCAAGGGCGAGCGCTTGCTCATCGTGGCCGATTACGACTGCGATGGGGCCACGGCCTGCGCGGTGGGGCTGCGCGGTCTGCGGGCCATGGGGGCGACGGTTTCCTACCTCGTGCCCAATCGATTCACCACCGGCTACGGCCTGTCGCCCGCGGTGGTGGATCTGGCGCTGCAGCAGGCCGGCGGCAAGCCCGACTGGATCGTCACCGTGGACAACGGCATCGCCAGCGTGGAAGGCGTGGCGCATGCACGCGCCCACGGCATCCGCGTGCTGGTGACCGATCACCATCTGCCGGGCGACACGCTGCCGGAGGCCGAGATCATCGTCAATCCGAACCAGCAGGGATGCGGCTTCCCGAGCAAGTCCATTGCCGGGGTCGGGGTGATGTTCTATGTGTTGCTGGCGCTGCGGTCGGAGCTGCGCCAGCGCGGCGTGTTCGACGCGGCGCATCAACCGCGCCTGGACGCGCTGCTCGACCTCGTGGCGCTGGGGACCGTGGCCGACGTGGTGCGGCTCGACGCCAACAACCGCCTGCTGGTGGCGCAAGGTCTCAAGCGCATCCGCGCGAGGCACATGCAGCCCGGCGTCGCCGCCTTGCTTCAGGTGGCGGGTCGCGAGGCGGCGCGGGTGAACAGCGCCGATCTGGGCTTCGCGCTGGGCCCGCGCATCAACGCCGCGGGGCGCCTGGCCGACATGACCGTGGGCATCGAATGCCTCACGACCGACGACCCCGCCCGAGCGCTCGAGCTCGCGCAGATGCTCGATACCTTCAACCGCGAACGCCGCAGCATCGAAGACGGCATCAAGGCCGAGGCGCTGGCCATGCTCGAAGGGCTGGATCTCGGCGCGGCGCAGGGCGCAGGCGACGGAACGGCGGCCATCAGCCTGTTCGCGCCCCACTGGCACGAGGGCGTGATCGGCATCGTCGCCGGGCGCATCAAGGACCGCGAGCATCGCCCCACCTTCGTGTTCGCCCCGGCCGAGGACGGCACCCTGCGCGGCTCGGGCCGATCGATCGCCGGGTTTCATCTGCGCGATGCTCTCGATCTGATTGCCAAACGCGAGCCCGGTCTCGTGCTGCGCTTTGGCGGCCATGCCATGGCAGCGGGCTGTTCGCTGGTGCCGGACGGCTATGCGCGATTTCGTGCCGCCCTGAACCGGGTGGCCGGCGAGTGGCTCGAACCGTCGCAGTTGCAGCGCCGCGTCGAGGTCGATGGGCCGCTGCCCGTGCAATGGCTGTTGCCTGAAGTGGCGTCTTTGCTGGGCGCGCAGGTGTGGGGGCAGGGCTTTGCCGCGCCCATGTTCAGCGCGCGGGTGCAGGTCAGGCAGCAGCGCCTGATCGGCGAGCGTCATCTGAAGGCCAAGGTCAGGCTGGTGGATGCAGAAGGCGCGCCGGGCAACGCCTTGTTCGACCTGGTCGCCTGGGGGCGTACCGATTTTCTGCCCGACGAGGCGCGCATCGCCTATCGGCTGGAGAGCAACACCTGGCAGGGCATCACCCAGGTGCAGCTCGTGCTTGAAGCCATCGAAGGGTGAGTGCTCCCCCCGAAAACCTCGCTGCGCGCGGTTCTCCTCGCAGGGGGCGAGAAGCCCTTGGGGCGGCCCTGCGGGTTTCTCCAGCTCGCTTGATTACCGCGCCGTGGCGCGCCTCTGCACGCAGTCCACATAGGCCGCGCCATCGGGAGGCAGTCCGCTGCGCTGCGCCGACCACAGCATCTCGCCCAGACAGTCCATGATGGCGTGGTGCGCGTCATGTTCGCCGAGCTTGCTGCGCAGCAGCTCGAAGGCCTGGCGGATGCCCGGCGGCTGGTCGATGGACACCTGCTCGGCGATCGACAGATGCATGGACAAGTGCAGAAAAGGGTTGGTGCGCCCCTGCTCCACGGCGTAGTCGCGGCTGGCGCTTTGCGGGTCGGCGAGTTCTTCGTGGTATTCGGGGTGGAGTTCCATCCAGTCCGCGGCGATGAGCTCCAGCGGGGTGAGCACGCCGCCCGCGCGATGCCGCTGCCAGGCGGAAAGAAAGAACTGCCGAACCTCATCTTTGCTGGGATTGAACATGGTGGCCGTATTGTCCCGCAGGGTTCGCAATCTTGCCCTGCGGCCGTGCTTGCATTCGCTTACAAAACCGTTTTGAGCGACGATTTCGAGCATTCCCACTTCACGAGAACCGACATGTCCCAGATCGATGCCGGCGCCTTGCGCCAACTCTTCGACGAAGCCCGAACCCACAACGCCTGGCTGGACCAGCCCGTGCCCGAGCATCTGCTGCACCAGCTCTACGACCTGATGAAGTGGGGGCCGACCTCGGCCAACTGCTCTCCGGCGCGCATCGTGTTCGTGCAGTCCCATGCGGCCAAGGCGCGGCTTGCGCCGTGCATGAGCGAGGGCAACCGGGCCAAGACCCTGAAGGCGCCGGTGACGGCCATCATCGGCATGGATATGGCGTTCTACGACCACCTGCCTCAACTGTTTCCGCACAACCTCGACGCGCGCAACTGGTTCGCGGGCAAGCCCGAGTTCATCGCCACCACGGCGATGCGCAATTCGAGTCTACAGGGCGGCTACTTCATCCTGGCCGCCCGCGCCCTGGGCCTGGACTGCGGACCGATGAGCGGTTTCGATGCCGAGGCGGTGAACGCCGCCTTCTTCGCCGGCACCCAGATCCAG
>JAJTBQ010000279.1 GCA_021286835.1 Thiomonas sp. | reverse complement strand
GCTGCTAAAGTCTGCCCATGATCGGACGACTGCACGGCACCCTGCTCGACAAATCCCCTCCGCAGCTTCTGCTCGACGTGGGCGGCGTGGGCTACGAGGTGGACGTGCCCATGAGCACGCTGTACGACCTCCCCGCCGTAGGACAGGCCGTCACCCTGCTCATCCACACCGTCATCCGCGAGGATGCCCACCTGCTCTACGGCTTCGCCACCGCGGCCGAGCGCGGCACGTTTCGCGAGTTGCTCAAGATCAGCGGCATCGGTCCGCGCATCGCCCTGGCCGTGCTCTCCGGCCTGAGCGTGGGCGAAATCGCCCAGGCCGTGACCCAGCAGGACAGCGCGCGCCTGACCCGGGTGCCGGGTATCGGCAAGAAAACCGCCGAGCGTCTGCTGCTCGAACTCAAGGGCAAGCTCGGCGCCGATCTGGGCATTGGCGCGACAGCGGCGGCCGGCAGCACCTCCGACGTGCTGCAGGCGCTCATCGCGCTGGGCTATTCCGAGCGGGAAGCGGCCGCGGCCACCAAGACGCTGCCCGAGGGCTGCGGCGTCGATGACGGTATTCGCCAGGCGCTGAAAAACCTCGCGCGCTGAGCCGCACCCCTAAAGCATCACGCAAGCGCCACGCGGGGCCGCCGCCACATGTCAAGTTGCGACCAAATGTCATCATTTTGTACGTTGTGCAACCAGATGTTGCTGTGCGCTGCATAGTCACGGAACCGACATTTGCGCTTCTAAGAATCGCTGGCGTTGCGGACACGGGGATGGTTCCCGGAACGCGATCCTCATCATTCTTCGACAGAGCATTCAGGGAGTTCACCATGTTGCGCCAAACCCTTTTGGCCTCGGCGGTTGCCGTGGCCGCCATCACGCTGGCCGCCTGCGGAGGCGGCTCCGACGCCGTGGCCACCGTGCCCGGCACCAGCTACACCGCGGCCCGCGCGCTCGCCACGGCCACGCCGATCAAGCACGTCGTTGTGCTCTACCAGGAGAACGTGTCGTTCGACCACTACTACGCCACCTACCCGAACGCGACCAATCCCACGGGTGAGCCCGCGTTCACGGCCAAGGCGGGCACGCCCACGCCCAACAATCTGGTCAAAGCCAATCTGCTGAGCAACAACCCCAACTTCACCAACACGGCCAACGGCGCAGGCGCGGCCGAACCCTTCCGTCTCGACCGCACCCAGGCCGCCACCGCCGACCAGAACCACGCCTACACCGCCGAGCAGCAGGCTTACGACGGCGGCAAGGCCGACCTGTTCCCCAAATACACGGGCAAGGGATCGACCGGCGGCGCCGACGCCTTCGGCACCACCGGCCAGGTCATGGGCTATTACGACGGCAACACCGTCGGCGCGATGTGGAACTACGCGCAGAACTTCGCCATGAGCGACGACGCCTACACCGACACCTACGGCCCGTCCACGCCCGGCGCGCTCGAAGCGGTGAGCGGCCAGACCAACGGCATGATCATCGGCGCCACCAGCAAGAAGCCGTTCACCATGGCGACCTACTCGTACTACATCAACGATGGTCAGGGCGGCTACACCATGATCAACGACGTCGATCCTGCGGGCGACATCTGCTCCAGCACCACCGATCAAGTGTCCATGTCGGGTAAGAACATCGGCGATCTGCTCAACGGCAAGAACATCTCCTGGGGCGGTTTCATGGGCGGGTTCAACCTCAGCGTGACCAATCCCAACGGCACCACAGGCTGCAAGCGCAGCACCTTCTCGCCGGTGGTCAACTCCACCGTGGGCGACTACATCCAGCACCACAACTGGTTCCAGTACTACAAGAGCACGGCCAACCCGACCCACGCCCGCCCGAGCTCGACCCTGGCCATCGGCCACACTCTGGAAACCGACAACAAGACCACCGATCCGGCCAACCACGAATACGGCCTGCAGGACTTCTTCGCCGCCGTGAAGGCCGGCAATATGCCCGCAGTCGCCTACCTCAAGGCGCCGGCCTTCGAGGACGGCCATGCCGGCTATTCCGATCCGCTCGACGAGCAAGCCTTCGTGGCCCAGGTGGTCAACTTCCTGGAGCAGCAGTCCCAGTGGAGCAGCACCGCGGTGATCGTCACCTGGGACGATTCCGACGGCTGGTACGACCACGCCTTCGCCACAACGACCAGCGCGTCCTTCGATGCCGAGGCCGACCAGCTGGGCGGCGCCGGCGTCTGCGGCAGCGGCACGCCGATGAATGGCGTGAACGGCAAGCCGGTCAACGGCCGCTGCGGTCCGGGCACGCGCATCCCCTTCCTGGTCATCTCGCCCTGGGCCAAGACCAACTATGTGAGCGACACACCCATCAGCCAGGCGTCCATCGTCAAGTTCATCGAAGACAACTGGCTCGGCGGCCAGCGTCTGGGCGGCGGTTCGTTCGACGCCACGGCCGGGTCGATCATGGGTCTGTTCGACTTCAGCAAGTCGGCCGGCACCAAGGTCTTCATCGGCCCGGTGCAGGGCACTGTGCTGAGCCAGCCCCCGGCCGGCAGCACCTCGCCGACCTTCAACGTGTCGCTCTTCACCAAGCAGAGCTGATCACGCCGTTCTGAAGCCGACCGCCCCAGCCGGGGCGGTCTTTTCCATGGCGCGCCGCAGCGGCCACCACGGAAACCTGTTGATTTTGTCGAGTGACGGCCATGACGACTTCCACCCCTCTTGCAACGGCCGCGGGCACAGCTTGCAGCGAGCCCCGGCCGCGCCGCTCGCGCCGTCAGAAAGCGCTCCGCCGCATGGCCCTGAGTGCCATCGTGCTCCTCGGTCTGGGCGGTGCGGGCCTGACTTGGGGCTTGCACGCGCAGCCCTCGATTGCGCCCCTAGTCTGGCTCACGCATCCGGTCGACAGCCTCACCTACGCCCTGGGCGGCAACCCGCATCCGGTGCAGCTGGTGCTGCCGCCGCAACAGCCCCTCTCGGCCGTGGCGCAACTGGG
>JAJTBQ010000278.1 GCA_021286835.1 Thiomonas sp. | reverse complement strand
GCCATGAACTGGACCTTCTTCACGCAATTCCTGCACCTGATCGCCGTGATCCTGTGGATCGGCGGCATCGTTTTCATGGATGGGTTTCTGGCACCCGCACTGCGTCGCGCCATCGCCCAGGCCGAGCCGCGCGCGCGGCTGCTCTACGGGCTGTTCCGCAACTTCTTCGCCGCGGTCTGGGGCGCGGGCTCGACCCTGGTGGTCACGGGCTACGGCATGGTCTTTCTGCGCGGCGGCTTCGGGGCGCTCGGAGCGGCGCAATGGGCCATGGTGGTGCTGGGCAGCTTGATGGTCCTTCTCGCGCTGTACATCTTTTTCCTGCCCTTCCTGCGCATGCGGGCCGCCGTGCTGCGCGGACAGTGGGACGCCGCCTGCGTTCAGGCCGGACAGATCCGCTGGCTCTCGACGGTCAACATCGTGCTGGCCGTGCCGACCTTGTTGTCGGGTGTGTGGGCCACCTTCGGCGCGCCGTTCTGAACCGACGCGCCCAAGCCGATCAGGCCTTCTTGGCTTCGCGCTCGGCGGCCAGCGTGGCGGCCACGCCGGGTCGTGCTTCCATGCGAGTCTTGTAGCGCGCCAGCGCCGGCCAGGGCGACAAATCGACGCCCACATAGCCGGCCCAGCTCATCACGGTGTAGAGATAGGGGTCGGCCACGCTGAAGCCGGTCGGCAGCAGGTAGTCCTGCTTGTCCAAGGTCTGCGCGATCAGGGCGAAGCGGTCCGCGAGCTTGGCCTTCTGCGCGGCCACCAGATCGGCGCTGCTGGCGGGGTTGAACAGCGGGCTGAACTGTTTGTGGAGTTCGGTCGAGATGAAGTTCAGCCACTCCTGCAACTGGTAGCGCGCCAGCGTGCCGTTGGCCGGGGCGAGGTTCAGCTCGGGCTTGCGGTCGGCCAGGTATTGCACGATGGCCGGGCCTTCGGTGAGGATGGTGCCGTCGTCGAGTTCCAGGGTGGGCACATAGCCCTTGGGGTTGATGGCGCGGAAGTCGCGGCCGTCGCTGGTCTGCTTGGACTTGAGGTCGACCTTGACGCCGTCGTGCGGCAGGCCGAGTTCATGCAGGACGATGTGCGGCGACAGCGAACAGGCGCCGGGACTGAAGTAGAGCTTCATCGATGGGTCTCCAGAGAGTTCGCCACGCGGACCGTGGCTTGTGCCGACTCATCGTAATTCCCGCCCAGCATTTCTGCAGGCGGCTGATTTCAGGCAGGCGCCGTCGCGCGGGCCTGCCTGGCCAGATCGACCAGGGCGGCGCGGGCAGAGGCCGCGTCGAGCACGGTTGCGGCAAAGGTGAAGCGCAGCACATGGCCGTCGGCGCGCACGTCGAAGCCGTCGCAGTCGATCCCGACCATGGCCGCGTCGAGAATCTCCACGCCATGCACGTGGCGGCAGTATTCGCGCAGGTTGTGCGCATGGTCGGCGTTCATGTGCGCGAGGATGCCGTCTTCGGCCTCGGCCAGCGCGGGCGCCGCCGGCGGGGCGTAGCGCTCGGGGCGGATCCAGTGGATCTTGCCGAAGCCGCCGATGAAACGCACGTCTTCCACCCGCAAGCGATAGAAATGAAAGTCGTGCATGGCGAAATAGCCCTCGGCCTGCGGCAGGTAGCGCAGATAGCGTGCGCCGAATGCGGCCTTGTCGGGCAATGGCTCGGCCCGCGCCACCAGGGTGACGCGGCCAGCGGCCTGCATGTCTTCGGCGCAGGGGTGCACGATCAGGCTCACCCTCGGATCGGCCTCGATGTTCTTGGTGTGCTCGGCCAGGGTGGAAATGAGAATGACGGGATGGCCCTCGTGATCGAGCACATAGGGCGACACCGAGCCGAAGGGAAAACCGCCCAGCCGCTTCGACAGCGTGGACAGCACGCCGTTCTGATGCTGGCGCACAAACAGTCGGGCCTCCTGGCCCAGGGCAAGCGCGTGTTCGGTATCAGCCATGATGATCGCCTCGAAATGAATCGTTGGAGCCGCGCGACGCCGCAGGGTTCACCCGTGCGGGTTCTGCACGTCGCGGGCCTGAATGGTGTCGCGCAGTCCGTAGATCAGCGCCACGCCCGGCACGGCGGCCGCCACGGTGAACAGATAGAAGTTCGGCCAGCCCAGCGCATCCACCAGATAGCCCGTGGCCGGACCGACGTACACCCTCCCCACCGCCGACAGCGCCGACAGCAGCGCGAACTGCGTGGCGGAAAAACGCACATCGCACAGCGCCGACAACAGCGCGACGAACGCCGCCGTGCCCATGCCGCCGGTGAAGTTCTCCACCCCCACCGCCAGGCCCATGAGCAGCAGACTCTGCGGCGACACCGCCAGCACCCAGTAGGCCAGATTCGACACGCCCTGCAACACGCCGAACAGCAGCAGCGCCCGCCACAGCCCCAGCCGCGCCTGCAAGGCCCCGCCCAGCAGGGCGCCGACGATGGTCGCCGCCAGCCCCATGCTCTTGTTCATCAGGCCCACATCGGCGGGGCTGAACCCCACGCCGCGGATCAGAAAGGTGGTGGACAGCGCCCCGGCGAACGCATCGCCCAGCTTGTAGAACACGATGGCCAGCAGCAAGACCCAGGCCCCCTTGCGGCTGAAGAACTCTTGCAGCGGTTCGACCACGGCCTCGCGCAAGGTGCGCGGCGGCTGGACATGCACCGGCGGGCGCGGCGCCCACAGCGTGACCAGCGTCAGCCCCAGCATGAGCGCCGCCATGAGGGCGTAGATGCCGCGCCAGCCCGTCACATCGGTCGCGAGCCAGAGCGCCAGACCGCCCGAGACAATCATCGCCAGCCGGTAGCCCAGAACCAGCACCGCGGCCCCGGCGCTGCGCTCCGCCGCGGGCAGCATATCGGTGCGATAGGCGTCGATCACGATGTCTTGCGAGGCGGAGAAGAAGGCCACGCCCACGGCCAGCAGCAGCAGCGGCACCGCACGGGCGCTGGCCGCGTCCACCCCCAGCGCCTGCGCCGCATGCAC
>JAJTBQ010000277.1 GCA_021286835.1 Thiomonas sp. | reverse complement strand
GTCATGCAACTGCTGTTCATCGCCGACCCGATCGCGTCCTTCAAGATTTACAAGGACACCACCTTCGCCATGATGCGCGAGGCGCAGGCACGGGGCCATGTGCTCTGGGTTTGTGAAGCTGCCGATCTGCATTGGCGTGGAGGAGCCCCCACGCTTGCCGCTGGCGCGGCGGCGCTGCCCCCCGAGGGGGCCCACCCCGCCTTGGGACGGCCCGGCGGCGGGGTGACGGTAGCCCCCACGCTTGCTGCTGGTGCGTCACCTGTGACGGCCGTGTGCCGCCGCATCGAGCTGAACGGAGCCACTACGGGCCACGACTGGTATCGCGTGCTCGACCAGCGCCCGCTGGCCTTGCGCGAGGTCGATGCGGTGCTGATGCGCAAGGATCCGCCCTTCGACAGCGAGTATTTCTACGCCACCCATCTGCTGCAGCAGGCCGAGCGCGAAGGCGCTGCCGTGTTCAACAGCCCCCGTGCGCTGCGCGACCACCCGGAGAAACTCGCCATCCTGGAGTTTCCGCAGTTCATCACCCCCACCCTGGTCAGCCGCCGCGCGGCCGAGATCAAGGCCTTCTACGGCGAGCATGGCGACGTGATTCTCAAGCCGCTCGACGGCATGGGCGGTACGGGCATTTTCCGCCTGCGCCAGCAGGCTGATGGCAGCCCCGATCCCAACCTCAACGTGGTGATCGAAACCCTCACCGCCTTTGGCGCCACCACCGTGATGGCGCAACGCTTCGTGCCCGCCATTGCGCAGGGCGACAAGCGCGTGCTCATCATCGACGGCGAGCCCGTGCCCTATTGCCTGGCGCGCATTCCGCAAGGCGGCGAGACGCGCGGCAATCTGGCCGCAGGCGGCCTGGGCGTGGCACAGCCCCTCTCCGAAACCGACTGGACCATCGCCCGCGCGCTGGGCCCGGTGCTGGCCGCGCGCGGCCTGCTGCTGGTGGGTATCGACATCATTGGCGACAAGCTCACCGAGATCAACGTCACCAGCCCCACCTGCTTCCAGGAAATCACCCAGCAGTCCGGTTGCGACGTCGCGGCACGCTTCGTCTCGGCGCTCGAAAGCGCGGTCGCCCGAACCGACCGTCATTGACGTCTCCGGGGGGGCCTGGGCGACAATCCGCCCATCATGCCCCTGCCGCAAACCCGCTCCGCGCGCACCCTGATGACGGCCTTGCTGCTGGCCCTCGCCGGGGTCACGTCAGCGCTCTATCTCGCCCTGCATCAGCCCTGGCTGGGGCTGGGGCTGTCACCCCGCGCCGATCCTTACAGTCCGGGCATTCTGGTCAGGCGCGTCGACCCGGACGGCCCCGCGGCCGCCATCAATCCCGGCTCGCGCCTGCTGTCGATCGCCGCCGGTGGGCAGCGCATCATGCTGCAGGCCAGCGACCTGATCGAAGAGCCGGACTACTTCGAGACCTATGACCAGGTCGAAAATTTCTTGGAGCGCCAGAGCCGCATCGCCGCGCTGCAGGACCAGCCCCTGGTGCTGAGCTGGCGCGACCCTGCCGGGCAGATCATCGATGCGCCGGTCGCGCCGCGGCCCGACCGGCCGCTGTCCAGCCTGCCCTTCGTCTTCTGGTTTCAGCTGATTTGCGGCGGCGTCGCCCTGCTCGTCGGCGCCTGGGTTTACGCCCTCAAGCCCAAGAGCTGGCCGGGGCGGCTGCTGGCCCTGTCCGGCTTGATGTTCCTGCCCAATACCTATTCGGCCGCGATCTACAGCACCCGCGAGCTGGCGATCCCCGGCGATCTGTTCGAAACCCTGTCGGCGATCAACCACCTCGGCGGCCTGGGCTTCGGCGGCGCGCTGGCGGCGCTGTTTCTGGTGTATCCGGCACGGCTGGCGCCACCGAAATGGCTCTGGCCCGTGCCCTTCGTCATTGTGGGCTGGTGGGCTGCCGACGTGTTGCGCCTCACCCCCGACGTGAGCTGGGGCGTGCGCATTCCGCTGCTGATCGAAATCCTGCTAGCCGTCGCCCTGGCCGTGGTGCAGTGGCGCCGCAGCGCCATGCGCGCCTCGGACCGCGCCGCGCTGCGCTGGTTCATGCTCTCGGCCATGCTGGGGACGTTCACCTTTGTCGTGTTCACCTTCGGGTCGCGGATGTTCGGGGTGTTTCCGCCCATGCAGCAGGGCTACGCCTTCGGCTTCTTCCTCGCCATGTATCTCGGCCTGGCGCTGGGGGTGGGACGCTACCACCTGTTCGACCTCGATCGCTGGGCCTACCGGCTGCTGCTGTGGGTGCTCGGCCTGGGGCTGATCATCGTGCTCGACATGCTGCTGGTGCTGCTGCTGAACTGGCGCCACGAAACCTCGCTGTTGCTCACCCTGCTGCTGGCCGGCCTGCTGTATCTGCCCATGCGGCAATGGCTCTGGACGCGCATGATGCAGGGCGAGCTGCCCCCCGTCGACCGGCTGCTGCCCGAGATCATTTCGGTGGCCTTCACCGCGCAGTCGCTGGAGCGCGAACGGCGCTGGCTCGGTCTGCTCGACCGCCTCTATCAGCCCCTGCACAACCTTCCGCTGGCCACCGAAGATGCCGAGACAGCGCCGGGTCTGGCTCAGGACGGCATGGAGCTGCGCGTGGCCCCGGCGGGCGGCATCGGCGCCCGCTGCCTGCAGGGGCGCAGCGCCGGCCAGCGGCTGTTCACCGTGACCGACGCCGAGCTGGCGGCCTCGCTCGTGAGCCTGTTCAATCAGGCCGCCGCGGGCCGCGATGCGCTCGAAACCGGAGTGCAGCAGGAGCGCGACCGCATCGCCAGCGACCTGCACGACGACATCGGCGCCAAGCTGCTCACCCTGCGGCATCTGGTGCACGGCGAGCGCGAGCAGGCCATGCTGATGACCACCATCGACCAGCTCCGCGCCATCGTGCGGGGCTTGCAACAGCACGCCCAGCCCTGGGAGGATTTCGCCGCCGACATGCGCTCGGAGACCGCGCAGCGCCTGGCCGCCGCCGGCATGGC